>JBDLQR010000368.1:0-2859 GCA_039800485.1 Pseudomonadota bacterium | reverse complement strand
GAGCGGACGGAAATCGGTGGCAGAGCCGCATAGGGTGACTTCACCGTAATCGGGCGCCGCAACTCCTGCGCATAGCGCCACAGGCAGGGCAGCAGTCCGAGTGTCGCCAGGTCGCCCGTGGCGGAGTAGCTGACTGGCGTGCGGGCGCGATGGCCCAGCCACAGCGCAAGTCCGGCGAGCAGCAGTGGCACAAGGGCGGCCGCGATCACCTCGCCTGCGGAGTGCAGGCGGTAGAGACTCGGCTCGTAGCTGTAGCACGCCCACAAGCCAGCCAGTACCACCAGACAGGCGAGTACCACCGGAAGGCTGGCGCGCAAGAATGGCAGATAAAGCCTGGGATGCCGCATGGCATCCGTGAAGTACTCGAAGTCATGCACGGTGAAAGGCTCGCGCAGCGAGCGGTACTTGGCATTGCTCACCACCACGAGCGTCATCAGTCCGACCAGCGACAACACCAGGCCCAGCCAAGGCCTGCCCAGCGCCAGTGCCAACGCACTCTGGCACGGTACCCACAAGCCAAGGTGCAGCAGCCACGCACCCAGTGGACGCCGCAAGCGCGGCACTTTGGGGAGCAGCAGTTGCTCCAGCAGCAATGAGACGGCTGCACCCGCGATCAAAGCGCCCGACCAGACGAGCACCAGGGACTCAAGGCCCATATCGCAGCAGACGCAGGATCAGGCCAGACAGCGCGGGCGGGAGAACCGACAGGCTCCAGCAGCCGAGCGCGAGCAAGCGCGGAAAGGTGATGCGCGCACGATTGGCGGCAAGGCCGCGCTTGATCACTTGCGCCGCCGGCGCGGCCGCCCACAGGAAAGGCTTGGGCCCCGGCATGGCGCGACACATGGCAGAGTCCACATAACCCGGCATCACTACATTGACCCTGATACCGGCCGGAGCCAACCAGCCACGCAGAGCTTCTCCATAAGCTTTCAGCGCGGCTTTGCTGGCGCTGTAGGCGGGCGTGAGAGGCAGGCCGCGGAAGGCCGCGAGCGAGCTGAAGAGGGCAATTTGTCCCGCGCCGCGCGCGCGCATTCCGGGCACCAGAGCCTCCACCAGTGCGAGCGTTGCGAGAACATTCACCTCCATCAAGGCTGCAGCCTGGGGCCAGGACTCGACATGACCGGGACCGGGGGGATGCAGGTTCACCCCCGCGCAGGTGATGGCGAGATCTATCGGGTATGCCGCCGCAACCTCCACAAGCGAGGCGTGCCAGGACTCACGTTCGGCCGCGTCGGCGCCGTGCAAATGAGTGCTTGCGCCCTTCGCCTGGCAGCGGGCGGCGAGCGCGTGCAGCACCGATTGGTCGCGGCCGTGCAGAATCAAGGTCACCCCGGGGGCTGCATAGGCTTCGGCCAAGGCCCCGCCCAGTGCGCCGGTGGCGCCCGTGATGAGGATGCAACGGGGCTCGTAGCGCTTCATGCGACAGGATCACGCGCGAGCAGGTGTTCCAGCCGCGAAGGGACAGCGGCCAGAGCAGGCAGCACATTGCTGAGCGCGATCTCGATGGCAGGCCGGGTGTAGAAGCCCCCATTGATCTGCGTGGCATGCATCACCACGCGACGAAATGCCTGATACAGCGCGGCATCCGGTGCTTCCGCATGCTGCCAGAACTCATCCAGTGTCCCGGAGAAGCAGAGTCCGGGCATGCGGTAGACAGCGTCACCCAGGGTGAAGAGCGGACGTGCGTGGTCGAGCGCCACAGCGCCCACGGTGCTGTTGACGGTGACTACACCGGCGCAGCGCGCAACAATGCTTGCCAAGGGCCCGCTTTCGACGAAGGCCACGCGCCGCTCGAGCGCAAATTCCCGCGCCAATTCGTTTATCACCCGCGGATAGTCCACCGTGCCGTAGTCCAGTGGATGATTCTTGATGAGGAGTCTGGTTTCAGAAGGCGCCGCACGGGCAAAGGATTCGAGCACCACGCGCAGGACTTCCGGCATGTTGGCAAAGGGTGAGTGCTCCCGAATCTGGGCATCATTGTTGAGCTGCAGAGGCAAGAGGAAAAAAGGCGTCGATGCCTGCATGAGGTCGGAAATCGTCTGTTCATCCCGAGCTTGGCGCAGGCGAGTCTGCAGAAAGTGCCACACATAGCCCGCGTATTCACGCGGCGCCAGATGCTGCGCGTGCGAGCGGTAGTTTGCAAAGCACACCGGATTGAATGCACTCGCCAGATGGTAGAGCACATCATGGACGGCGCGCACGGCGAAGGCCTGATCGAAAGGCACATGAGGCTCTGGTGGGGGAAGCTTGGGGGCGACCTCCCGATACCAGGCGGGATCCCGCGGCAGAAGAGAATAACGGTTGACCCCATCCCGCTCGAGCGTGAGCCAGAACGGGCGAAAGTAGCCCTCCTCGAAGACATGGCAGCGCACGTTCTGAGCCTTGGCGGCAGCAATGGCTAGACGGTGGACAGGACGACAGTCTCCGAACAGCACGATATCCGTGATGCCTTGTGCCCGCAGGCGCGCTGCGAGGAAGTCTGGCAAGGCTTTGAGTGAATCCTTGAAATCCTCGCTCCCTCCCGCGCGCCAGTAGGCCACATCGCCCATGTTGAAGTTCATCTTCGTGACGCCCGCACCCTCACGCCGCAGCGCTTGCGCCAGCAGCGAGAAAAAGGGGCTACACACTCCCTGCAGGAAAAGGAACCGGCGATCTTTCATCGCACGCCCACTATCTTGCGCAGCAGGCCTCGCCACAGAGGCCGCCACCAGGGCGCGGAGCGGGCATGCACGGCCCCGCGCCATTCAAGCAATGCGGTGAGCGCCTCTTCGGGAGAAACCTGGCGTCCTTCTCGATCAAAGTAACAGGGGTAGAACAGCAGGGCGGCCGCAACCAACTCATCGAGGCTGCGCCGGCGAG
>JBDLQR010000367.1:0-8183 GCA_039800485.1 Pseudomonadota bacterium | reverse complement strand
GGGGGCTGCCCTGCAGGCGCTGCTGCGCAATCCCCTGGCTGAGCCTGGGGTGCTGGGGGTTTCATCCGGCGCGGCCCTGGGCGCAGTGCTCGCCTTCTACAGTGGACTCAGCCTCGCCTTTGCTCCCGCGCTGCCGCTGGGCGGATTCATCGGCGCATTGCTGGTCACGGTCGCTCTCTCGCTGTTGGCGACGCGTGCCTCCAACACCACCACGCTCCTGCTTGCCGGAGTCGCGCTCAACAGCCTGCTCGGTGCAATCGTCGCGCTGGTGCTCAGTCTGGCGCCCAATCCCTACGCGCTCTACGAAATCTACTTCTGGTTGATGGGTTCGGTCACCGATCGCAGCCTGGTGCACCTTGCACTGGCCGCCCCGCCCCTGTTGCTGGGCATCGCGGTTCTGGTGCGTGCGGCACGCCCGCTGGAGGTGCTGGTGCTGGGCGAGGAAACTGCGACCACTCTTGGACTCGACGTGAGGCGTCTGCGCCGGCGTGTGATCCTGGGTACCGCACTTGCGGTCGGTCCGGGCGTTGCGGTCGCCGGTGCCATCGGGTTCGTAGGCATGCTCGTGCCCCACCTCGTGCGTGTGCTTGTGGGCAGCGCACGGCCCCGAATCCTGGTGCCCTTGAGCGCAATTGGCGGGGGCGCGCTCACGCTGTTTGCGGACCTCCTCAGTCGCAGTCCCCTCTTGCCGGTTGAACTCAAGCTCGGCGTCATCAGCGCACTTCTCGGCGCTCCCGCATTCCTGCTGGTCGCGCTCAGGCTGCGCGAGGGGGCGACAAGATGATCCTGCAGGCAGAAGCACTGCACTGCTTCAGGGACGGCAAGGCAGTGCTCGACGGTTTGAGCCTGCAGCTCGCGGCAGGCGAGGTCCTTGGCATCATCGGCCCCAATGGTGCGGGCAAGAGCAGCCTGCTCATGGCACTTGCCTGCCTGTTGCCGCCTGCCTCAGGTCGGCTGGTTCTTGAGGGCCAGAACCCGTTGCGGCTCGCACCTCAGGCGCGTGCACGCCGACTCGGTTATCTGCCCCAGCAGCCCTCGCTTGCGTGGCCACTGACTGTGCGCGAGCTTGTGCATCAGGGGCGGTATCCGCATCCCGCCAATCCGGAAGCCGACGCGCGTGCGATCGATTTCGCGCTCGCACGCACCGGCCTCGCCGCCATGGCAGAAAAAATCCTGACGACACTGTCCGGTGGGGAGCAGGCACGCGCCCACCTTGCGCGCCTGCTGGCCGGTGAACATGCGGTGCTCCTGTGCGACGAACCGGTTGCAGCCCTCGACCCTTACCATCAGCTGGCCTTTCTCGCACTCCTGCAAACGCTGGCGCGGGAAGGACGTGCGGTCGCCGTGGTCCTGCACGATCTGCCACTGGCTGCGCGCTGGTGCGACCGGCTGCTCGTGCTCCAGGAGGGGCGCGCGGTCGCCAGCGGAACGCCGGCGGCAATCCTGACCGATGAGTTGCTTGGAAAAGTCTTCCGGGTGCGCGGCGCGCGGGATGCGCAAGGCCACCTGCTCAGCCTGACCGCGCTGGACTGAAGTCAGTCCTGGCACCCCGCGCTGTGCATAAGGATATTCGGACCTGGCCTAATCGCACGCCGGGCGCCAAGGGATAATCGGCGCCCTTCAGCCATAGCCGATGGACCGCCATGCCCGCCTCCGCGCCAACGCTTGCAACCGTCGCCCCTCGTGAGAAACATCGTCCCCAGTGCCCTGACGATCTGAAGGCGCCTCTGGAGATCATTGCGTGGGCACTGGCGCAAGCCGAACGCCCGGTCATCAGCACCAACTTCCGTCCGCAGACCGCGGCCATCCTGCATCTGGTCAGCCGCGCCTGCCCGGGGATTCCGGTGATCTGGGTGGACAGTGGCTACAACACGCCTGCCACCTACCGGTATGTGGAGGAGATCACGCGCGAGCTGGCGCTCAATCTTCAGGTGTATACCCCGAGAGTCAGTGCAGCACGCCGCGCGGCGGTACTGAACGGCATTCCTTCGCTGGAGGACGCAGGGCACGCCCGCTTCACCGAGGAAGTCAAACTCGAACCATTCGAGCGTGCCTTTCGCGAATGGACGCCGGATGTCTGGTTCACGGGGATCCGCGCCGAGCAGAACGACTTTCGGCGTTCGCTGGGCGTGGTCTCGCAAGGCCCGTTCGGCAGCCTGAAGGTTGCACCGCTCTACCATTGGTCGAGCCTCGACCTGGAAAACCATCTCTACCTGCACCAGCTGCCCGACAACCCCGACTATTTCGACCCCACCAAGGGTGAGGAAACACGGGAATGCGGGCTGCAGTTTCTCGGGAGCGGCATCTGAGCATCCACCAGAGGCCGCTGCCGGTGTCAGAAGGTCAGGCCGTCACGACCGGGATCTTGCCGATGCGCTTGCGCCATTCCGCCGGCCCGGTCTTGTGCACGGATTCACCGTTGACATCCACCGCCACCGTCACCGGCATGTCCTCCACCTCGAATTCGTAGACCGCCTCCATACCGAGGTCGGCAAAGGCCACCACACGTGATTTGCGGATGGCCTTGGACACGAGATACGCCGCGCCGCCCACCGCCATCAGATAGACCGCGCGATGCTTGCGAATGGATTCGATGGCAATCGGTCCGCGTTCGGCCTTGCCGATCATGCCGAGCAGGCCGGTCTGCTCCAGCATCATGTCGGTGAACTTGTCCATGCGTGTCGCAGTCGTCGGGCCTGCGGGCCCCACCACTTCGTCCCGCACCGGGTCCACAGGGCCCACGTAGTAGATGAAGCGGCCGTGGAAATCGACTCCATCCGGCAACGCCTCGCCGCGCGACAGGATTTCCTGGATGCGCTTGTGGGCAGCATCGCGTCCGGTGAGCATGGAACCGCTCAGCAGCAGCGTCTCACCCGGTTTCCACTGTGCAATTTCCGCCGGCGTGACCGTGTCCAGATTGACGCGCCGGGCCGTGGCGCCCGCCGACCAGGTGATCTCCGGCCAATCCTTGAGACTCGGCACGGGGAGCTCAGCCGGGCCCGAGCCATCGAGCACGAAGTGGGCGTGGCGGGTCGCCGCGCAGTTCGGAATCATGGCCACCGGTTTGGATGCCGCGTGGGTCGGGAAATCGCGAATCTTCACATCGAGCACCGTGGTCAGCCCGCCCAGGCCCTGCGCGCCGATGCCGAGCGCGTTGACCTTCTCGTAGAGCTCGATCCGGAGCTCTTCCAGCGCGTTGGCCGGGCCGCGAGCGATGAGCTCCTGGATGTCGATGGGATCCATCAGCGCTTCCTTCGCCATCAGCACGGCCTTCTCGGCCGTGCCGCCGATGCCGATGCCGAGCATACCGGGCGGACACCAGCCCGCGCCCATCAGCGGCACGGTGTTGAGGACCCAGTCCACGATGCTGTCCGATGGATTCAGCATCACGAACTTCGACTTGTTCTCGGAGCCACCGCCCTTGGCTGCGACGGTGATCTCGAGTTCATCCCCGAGTACGAGCTCCATGTGAATGACCGCGGGCGTGTTGTCGCGCGTGTTCACCCTTTTTCCGGCCGGATCGGCCACGATCGACGCCCGCAGCTTGTTGTCCGGATGCAGATACGCGCGACGTACGCCTTCGTTGATCATGTCGGTGAGGCTCAGCTTGCCTTCCCACCGCACGCCCATGCCCACCTTGCAGAACACGGTCACGATGCCCGTGTCCTGGCAGATGGGGCGATGCCCCTCTGCACACATGCGCGAGTTGATGAGGATCTGCGCCATGGCATCCTTGGCGGCCTGCGATTCCTCGCGCTCGTAGGCGGCAGCCAGATTGCGGATGTAATCGGTCGGGTGATAGTAGGAGATGTACTGGAGCGCGTCGGCCACGCTCTGAATCACGTCGTCCTCGCGAATGGTCGTCATGGGATGTCTCCTCAGTGCTGATGCTCAGACCGCCAGTTCCGGACGGTCGCGAAATTCCTGCAGGGCTTCCGGATTGGAAAGCGCCTCCATGTTCCTGATGGCCTTGCCGTGCACCACATCGCGGATGGCGAGCTCGGTGAGCTTGCCCGATCGCGTGCGGGGGATGTCCGAGACCTGCACTATACGCGCGGGCACGTGGCGCGGGCTGGCGCCGCTGCGGATGCGCTCGCGCAGGCGTCGTTCGAGGTCGGCATCGAGCTGCAGGCCGGGCTTGAGCACGACGAACAGCACCACGCGCACATCGCCCTCCCACTCCTGGCCGATGGCCACGCTCTCCACCACTTCCTGCAGTGTCTCGACCTGGCGATAGATTTCGGCAGTCCCGATGCGCACGCCACCCGGATTGAGCGTGGCATCCGAGCGACCGTGAATGATGAAGCCGCCGTGTGCGGTCTCCTCGGCGAAATCCCCATGGGCCCAGACCCCGGGAAAACGTTCGAAGTAGGCCGCACGGTACTTCTCGCCCGTTGCGTCACCCCAGAAGCCAAGGGGCATGGAGGGAAAGGCATTGGTACACACCAGCTCGCCCTTCTCTCCCACCACGGAGCGGCCTTGCTCGTCAAAGACTCCGGTCGCCATGCCGAGCCCCTTGCACTGCAGCTCGCCGCGGTACACAGGCCCGTTGGGGTTGCCGCCAATGAAACAGGAGATGATGTCGGTACCTCCGGAAACGGAGCTGAGGCAGACATCCTGCTTCACTTCGCGATAGACGTAATCAAAGCCTTCAGGCGGCAGCACGGAGCCGGTGGAGAGAATCGTGCGCACACTCGCCAAGGCGTAACGCGTCGCCGGCTTTACCTCGAACTTCTCCAGCCCCTGGATGAACTTGGCTGAAACACCCAGATGCGTGCACTGGCGGGCTTCTGCGAAGTCGAACAGCACATAGCCATCGGGGTGGAAAGGTGAGCCGTCATACAACAGGAGTGTCGCCTCGCTGGCGAGACCCGAGACCAGCCAGTTCCACATCATCCAGCCACAGGTCGTGAAATAGAACAGGCGATCCCCGGGCCTGATGTCACTGTGCAGCTGGTGTTCCTTCAAATGCTGAAGCAAGGTGCCGCCCACGCCATGCACGATGCATTTCGGCTTGCCGGTGGTGCCACTGGAGTAGAGGATGTAGAGCGGGTCGTTGAATCCGACCTGCGTGAAGCAGAGCGTCTGCGTGCGTGGTGCGGGCGCAAAATCGTCCAGCAGCACGCCCTTCTCGACCGGCCCGGCCCCGATGAAGGGGATGATCACCAAGGTCTCCACACTCGGTAATGCCGCATGGATTTCCGCGACCTTGGCGCGGATGTCGAGCGTCTTGCCTGCGTAGTAATAGCCATCCACCGCGAAGAGCACTCTGGGCGTGATCTGCTCGAAGCGATCGAGAATTCCCTGAGTGCCAAAGTCAGGTGAGCAGGACGACCACACCGCCCCGAGGCTCGTCGCCGCGAGCATGGCAATGAGGGTTTCCGGAAGATTGGCGGTAATGGCGGCCACGCGGTCTCCTGCCACCACACCGGCAGCGCGCAAGGCATCTGCGGTCGCATGGACCCGCGCGTGCAGTTCAGCCCAGCTCAGGACACGCTCCGATCCATGTTCGTCGCGGAAAACCAGGGCTGGAGCCTCGTCCCACCGTCGCAGGAGATTCTCGGCGAAGTTGAGACGCGCCTGCGGAAACCAGCGTGCGCCCGGCATGGCAGCGGGATCCGACACTGCAACAGCACCGCGTGTCTCCGCGCGCACCTCACAGAAATCCCAGACCGCGCGCCAGAAATCGGTGGACTGCGCCACTGACCAGGCATGCAGGGCCGCAAAGTCAGGCAGCGCCACCCCGTGACGGTCGTGCACGAAGCGCATGAAACGCGTGAGTCGGGTATCAGCAATGCGCGCCGCATCCGGGCGCCAGAGGACGGGGTTCATGCAGTCGTCTCCGTGAGTCGGACGGGATCGCCAGGCAGAGGCGTCCCTGTCGCTCCAGCGCGCGTGAGGCACGCCGGAGCACAGGCCATCGTGCGGTTCAGTCGTTCTTGGCGACGTGGATGACCAGACCGTCAAATTCGGACTGCATGGTGATCTGGCAAGTCAGGCGGCTGTGCGCACGGCGATCATTGGCAAGGTCGAGCGTCGCATCCTCGATCTCATTAGGGCCACCCACCTTGTCCGCCCAGGCATCGTCCACGTAGGCATGGCAGGTGCTGCAAGCGCAGCTGCCACCGCAGATTGCCAGGATGCCGGGCACGCCGCCGGCAATTGCGCCCTCCATCACGGACAGGCCATTGGCGATGTCGCACTGGTGGGATTTTCCTTCGAGATCGATAAAGGTGACTTTTGGCATGGCGTTTCTGGTTGGTGGTTACTGGATGAGGGTCTTCAAATCGATGGTGGTGTCCGCGAGATGTTCGCGCGCGCATTTGCCTCCGGCGGCAATGAGTCTGCGCGCCGCCATGTGTTCGGCGGGCTTGTTGATCGAGTCGACCGCTATGACGCGATCGCCCGACCAGTAAAATACAGAAAAACCGTCGGGACCGGGTACGCCGCGTACGACCAGCGAGTCATGGCCCGCGGAGATCCCGACCATCTGCAGCTTGACCTCGTACTGGTCGGACCAGAACCAGGGGACCTGTGCATAGGGCACTGGCGCATCGAGCATCGTCGCCGCTGCGACCTTGGCCTGGTCCACTGCATTCTGGACCGATTCCAGACGATGCGGGGCTGCGAACAGCAGGTTGCGATGACGCGTGCAGTCACCGGCGGCGACGATGGCCGGATGACTCGTGCGCGCAAACTCATCCACCAGGATCCCGGCCTCACAGGCGAGGCCCGCGGCCTCCGCCAGCTCGGTGTTGGGCAGCACGCCGATGCCGACCACCACCAGATCTGCGGGAATGCGTGTCCCGTCACCCGTTTCAACGATCAGGGCATCGGCAGTGGGGGTGAGCGTCGCTACCTGCTGGTCCAGCAGAATGTGCACGCCGTGGCTGCTGTGCAGCTCATGAAAGAAAGCGGAGACCAACGGAGCCACCACGCGGGGCAGGACCCGCGACTGCGCTTCGACCACTGTCACTTCCCGCCCCAGCTTGCGGGCTATGGCGGCCACTTCGAGGCCGATGAAGCCACCCCCGATCACCACCACGCGGGCAGCCTGCTCCAGGCCTCGACGCAGGGACTCGGCGTCGTCCACTCCGCGCAGCACGTGCACCCGGGAATCCTCAGCACCAGGCAGTTCAAGCTTGCGCACGCGCGCGCCCGTGGTCAGTGCCAGGCGGTCCCAGGCGAGATGCGTGCCGTCCGACAAGGAAAGTGTGTGGGCGGCAGGATCGATGGCCGTCACGCGGGTGGAGAGTCTGAGATCAACCGAGAGGCGGGAGTAGTGATCGGGCGCTCGAAACAGCAGGCGGTCGGCGGTGACTTCGCCCAGCAGATATTTCTTGGACAGTGGCGGTCGCTGGTAGGGTGCCGAGGCTTCATCGCCAAACAGCACGATCTCGCCGGTGAAACCTTCCTTGCGCAGGCTTTCCGCAATCTGCAGACCCGCCTGTCCGGCGCCTATGATCACATGGCGGGTCATGAGGAATTTGCGCGGGAAGTCAGGTCTGGCGCTCGGGCAGCACTACCACCAGGCCTTCGAGCTCCGGGGTGAGCTTGACCTGACAACTCAGGCGAGAGTTTTCCTGGCGCGGGACTGCCGTGCACTCCAGCAGGTCCTGTTCGGCCGCCGCCGGGGCGGGCAGTCTGCCGAGCCAGGCCGGGTCTATGAACACATGACAGGTCGCACAGGCGCAGCCGCCACCGCACTCCGCGGCAATCTCCTGCACATTGTGCTGGACTGCACCTTCCATCAGCGTCCAGCCATCGGGAATCCCGATCTCCCGGCGGGTGCCGTTCGGAGAGACAAATACGACCTTCGGCATGGTGACCCTCCCTGCGCTACATGTTGGGGTAATTGGGGCCGCCACCGCCCTCTGGCGTCACCCAATGGATGTTCTGCGAAGGGTCCTTGATGTCGCAGGTTTTGCAATGCACGCAGTTCTGGGCATTGATGCGCAGCTGCTTGCCGCCTTCGGCCTCCAGATACTCATAAACCCCCGCTGGACAGTAGCGCTGCTCGGGACCGTCATAGAGCGCGAGATTCAGACGGGTGGGCACACTGGGATCTTTCAGCGTGAGATGGCAGGGCTGATCTTCCTCATGGTTGGTGTTCGAGAGAAACACCGAGGAGAGACGGTCGAAGGTGATCTGTCCATCCGGCTTGGGGTAGTCGATAGGCGCGC
>JBDLQR010000366.1:0-4115 GCA_039800485.1 Pseudomonadota bacterium | reverse complement strand
CGTACCGTGCAGGCCTACACCCATGAAGCCGCCGATCGTGCTCATTTCGGGGCTCGGGTGGAGGCGCAGTTCGCCACAGCGCGTGCGCGCATCCAGGTGCGTGCACTGATGGTTGCGTTGGTGATGTTTCTGGCTTTCACCGCCATCGGGGCCATCCTGTGGGTGGGAGGACATGATGTGCTCGAGGGCCGGATCTCACCGGGAGCCTTGTCGGCCTTCGTGTTCTACGCAGTTCTGGTGGCGAGTGCAGTGGGTGCCATCGCGGAAGTGATGGGCGATCTGCAGCGCGCGGCAGGAGCGGCAGAAAGACTGGTGGAGCTGCTCGATACCCGACCAAGCATCGCCCCGCCCGCACCTGAGGACGCCGTGGCGAGCCTGCCTTCGCCCTTGCGCGGACAGGTAGCGCTGGAAGACGTGACTTTTCGTTATCCCGCGCGGCGCGAGACGCCTGCCCTTGATGCGCTGTCGCTGTCGATTGCACCCGGTGAGAAAGTCGCGCTGGTGGGCCCTTCCGGTGCGGGCAAGACCACGCTCTTCCAGCTGCTGCTGCGCTTTCACGATCCCGACGAGGGACGGGTGCTCATCGATGGCGTGAATGTGAAGCGGCTAGACCCCGCGGTCCTGCGCCGCACCTTTGCACTGGTCCCGCAGGAGCCCGTCATTTTTGCGGCCAGCGTGGCCGAAAATGTGCGTTATGGACGCCCGGAAGCCAGCGACATGGAAGTGAGAAGCGCGTGCGAGGCAGCCTACGCCTCGGAGTTCGTCGCGCGACTGCCGGAGGGTCTTGAAACGCAGCTTGGAGAACGTGGTGTACGCCTTTCCGGCGGGCAGCGGCAACGCCTTGCCATCGCCCGGGCCATTCTCTCACGCCGCCCCATCCTGCTGCTGGATGAAGCCACCAGCAATCTCGACGCGGAATCCGAGCGCCTGGTGCAGCTGGCCATGACCGAACTGATGAAGGATCACACCACGCTCATCATCGCGCATCGGCTGGCTACGGTGCAGAACGTGGATCGCATCCTCGTGCTCGACCAGGGCCGATTGGTGGAACAGGGCACCCACGCTGAACTGGTGGCACAGCAAGGCCTCTACGCGCGGCTTGCGGCCCTTCAATTCGGCATCACCTGAGGTTGCACTCAACGCCTTCCCCCGGCACTGGCCAGGGATGGCATTGCAGCTCAGGCTCTGCGTTTCAGCTGATAATCCTGGAAGTCCGGCTCACGCGTGAAGGTCCAGTAGTCGACGAGGCGCCAAGGCATGACCGACACCACGCGCCCGGCCTTGTTGCGATACCAGTTCACAAGACCGGGTGTGGTCCAGACGAGCTTTGCATGCTCTGCATCCAGCTTGCGCTTGAATTCGTCATGGACTTCGGGCTTGCAGTCAATGGCGACGATGTTCTGCTCCAGCATGCGCATGAGGCAGGCCATGATGTAGCGCACCTGACACTCGGAGATCATGATGATGCTGCCACCGTGGCCCAGGTTCGTATTGGGGCCATAAAGGCAGAAGAAATTGGGGAAACCCGGCACCGTGATTCCGAGATAGGCCGCTGCATCGTCGTCGCCCCAGATCTCGCGCAAAGACTTGCCCGCAGCGCCCACCACTTCCATCGGGGCCAGCAGGCGCGTCGCTTCAAAGCCCGTCGCCAGGATGAGAATGTCCACCTTGTGCTCTGCGCCATCGGCTGTCACCACGCCGTCAGGCGTGATGCGGACAACGTCCTCGGTCACCAGTGCGACATTGTCACGCTTGAGGGTCTTGAACCACTCGTTATCTACAAGGATGCGTTTCCCGTAGGGTGGATAGTCCGGGAGCACCTTGGGAACAAGGTCCGTGCGCTCACCGATCTCGGACAGCAGATACTCGGTCAGGCGCTCACGATGCCTGTCATTGCGGTAGTTGACTGACCGTTCCGGATGCGGCCACTCGGGATCCCGCTCGATGGTCTTCAGCAGTTGATCACTGAAACGCCAGGCGAGCGTGAAGCGATACCATCCCAGGTAGAACGGCACGTGATGAAACAGCCATTTCTTCTCCGCACTCACTGTCCGGTGGTAGTCGCGGCTGGGAATGGCCCACTGCGGGGAACGCTGGAAGATGGTGAGATGCGATGCCTTCTCAGCTGTCGTGCGCACCAGCTGCATGGCACTTGCGCCGGTCCCGATGACGGCGATCCGCTTGCCCTCCAGTGCGAGATTTTCCGGCCAGCGCGCGGTGTGGAAGGCTGGTCCCTTGAAAGTCTCCAGTCCTTCAATCTGCGGCATCTTTGGCCGATTGAGTTGTCCCGTGGCCGAGATCACCACATTGAAATACCGGGTCTCCTGTTGTCCTTCCGGCAGGCGCAGCAACACTTCCCAGCGCGCACTGGCAGTGTGGTAGTGAGCCGAGAGGACCTCCGTCCGGAAACGGATATCCGATCGCACCCCGAACTCCAGCGCACAGCGTTCGAGGTAAGCCTCGATTTCATCGCCCTTGGAAAAGTAACCGGACCAGTCCGGGTTGGGGCGGAAAGAGTAGGAGTAGAAGTGATTGGGAACGTCGCAACCGACTTCCGGGTAACGGTTCTCGAACCAGGTGCCTCCCAGTCGCGGATTCTTCTCGACGATGTGGTAACTGATGCCGGCTTCCCGGAGTTTGCATGCAGCAAGAATGCCGGACATGCCCGCACCTATCACCAGCACCTGGAAATCTTCCACCTCGTGAGTCGGTGGCTTGGCCTGCCACTCCGGATCCCGGCGGCGGAGTCCCATTTCCTCCAGCATCATCGGCACGTACTCGACCGGAATCATCTCGCCCATGCAGACGCTCATCATGCGGCTGATGTCTTCATCTGAAGGTCGTGGCGGAATCTCGCGCGTCCCGTTGTGCACATCGCACAGCACATCCAGCGCGGCCGCGCGCACTTCCGCCTGGACCTCTTCGGGCATACCGCCCGACTCATCGGCAAAGAAGCTGATGTCACGTTTGGGCTGGAAGGGTGGCTGCAACCAGCGCCCATCGTGCGTGAGCTGGTAGAGCACCATCAGCAGCACAGGCACATCAGCTGCCTGCAGGATGCGCGCGATGTCCTCGCGCGGGGTGTCTGTCCGGGTGTAGAGATTCATGGTCGCATCCGCTTCAGGAGATATCTTCGATCAGACATTGTGCCACCGTTGCGGCGGTGGCGTCGGCGAGAGTCCTTGCGCAACCGCGTTGAACGTCACTGTCCGTCAGAAAAGTCCGGTGATGCGCCCCTCATCATCGACATCAATCTTCTCTGCAGCAGGCACCTTGGGCAGGCCCGGCATGGTCATCATGTTGCCCGCAATTGCGACCACGAAGCCGGCGCCCGCGGCCACGCGCACATCGCTGATTTCAACCGTGTGACCGCTCGGCGCACCACGCGCCGTGGCATCGGTCGAGAATGACATCTGGGTCTTCGCAATACAGACGGGGAAGCTCCCGTATTGGGCATCCCAGGCCGTCAACTGCTCTCGCACCTTGGCGGGCGCCGTGATGCCTGCTGCCCCGTAAATCTTTGTCGCGATGGCTTCTATCTTCTGCCAGAAAGTGGCTTGCTCGGGGTACACGAAGGTGTGTTCACTCTTGCCTTCGTCCACCAGCGAAGAAACAGCCACTGCAAGTTCTTCTGCGCCCGCCCCGCCCTGCGCCCAATGTCTGGCGACCACGGAGCGCCCGCCGAAGGCTGCGATTTTTTCCTGCAGGAGGGCAATTTCAGCCGGAGTATCAGCGGTGAAGTGGTTGATGCTCACCACGCAGGGCAGCCCATAGTTGTGCTGGATGTTGTGCAGATGCCGCTGCAGGTTCACACAGCCGGCTTCTAGGGCGGCAAGGTTCTCCCGGTTGAGATCCGGTACCGCCACACCACCGTGGTACTTGAGCGCGCGCACGGTAGCCACCAATACCACTGCCTGCGGTTTCAATCCCGCCATGCGGCACTTGATGTCGATGAACTTCTCGGCGCCCAGATCAGCCCCGAATCCGGCTTCGGTCACCACGTAAGCAGCGAGCTTGAGTGCGGTGCTGGTGGCAATCACGGAATTGCAGCCGTGCGCGATGTTGGCGAAGGGTCCGCCGTGCACGATGGCAAGATTGTTTTCCAGGGTCTGGAC
>JBDLQR010000365.1:0-3588 GCA_039800485.1 Pseudomonadota bacterium | reverse complement strand
CTTCATGTGCTGCTCCGTGATGACATCACAGCAGCCGGTGGTCGTGACGAAGATGTCGCCGATCTTGCAGGCTTCATCCATGGTCATGACCTGATAGCCTTCCATCGCGGCCTGCAGCGCGCAGATGGGGTCGATCTCGGTCACGATCACCCGCGCACCCTGGCCCTTCAGGGACTGGCAGGAGCCCTTGCCCACATCGCCATAGCCAGCCACCACGGCCACCTTGCCCGAGAGCATGGTGTCGGTGGCGCGGTTGATGGCATCCACCAGCGAGTGACGGCAGCCATAGAGGTTGTCGAACTTGGATTTGGTCACGGCATCATTGACGTTCATCGCCGGGAACAGCAGTTCACCGCGCTGATGCATCTGGTAGAGCCGGTGCACGCCGGTGGTGGTCTCCTCGGTCACGCCGAGGATGCCGGGCGCGATCCGGTGGAAGCGCTGGGGATCCCGCTTGAGCGACCTCTTCAACTGATTGAACAGCGCTTCTTCCTCGGGATTGCCGGGATTGCTCAGCACCTTGGGATTCTTCTCCGCCTTGTAACCCAGGTGCACGAACAGGGTGGCATCGCCACCGTCGTCCAGAATCATGTTGGGGCCCTTGCCATTGCCCCAGTCGAGGATGCGATCGGTGTAGTCCCAGTACTCTTCCAGGGTTTCGCCCTTGTAGGCGAACACCGGCGTGCCCCGTTGCACGAGCGCCGCGGCCGCATGGTCCTGGGTGGAAAAAATGTTGCAGCTCGCCCAGCGCACCTTGGCGCCCAGTGCCTGCAGGGTTTCCACCAGCACGGCGGTCTGGATGGTCATGTGCAGTGATCCGGTGATCAGGGCGCCCTTCAATGGCTGCTGTTTGCCGTATTCCTGGCGCATGGCCATCAAGCCGGGCATTTCCTGCTCGGCGAGGTCGATCTCGCGGCGTCCGAAGTCTGCCAGCGACAGATCCGCCACCACGTAATCCGTGTTCTTCCTGGCTGCCACGCCGAACTTGGTCGGGCGTGTCCGCGCTGTCTTGCTGGCGGCGATGCGTCTGCCGCCGCTTCTGTCGTCAAATGCCATGGCCAGTCCTTTCGATGTTTAAAGGTGAAATCAGTGAGTCGCCGCGCGGAGCGCGTCGACAAGATCCGTGCGTTCCCATGCAAAACCGCCATCAGCCTCCGGCTTGCGGCCAAAGTGCCCATAGGCCGCGCTGCGCGCATAGATCGGTCGGTTCAGCTGCAGGTGGGTGCGGATGCCACGCGGCGTGAGATCCATGACCTCTGACAGCACTTTTTCAAGTTTGTGCGGATCGACCTTGCCGGTGTCGTGCAAATCGACGTAAAGCGACAGAGGCCGCGCCACACCGATAGCGTAGGACAGCTGGATCGTGCAGCGCTCGGCGAGCCCGGCAGCCACCACGTTCTTGGCCAGATAGCGGGCTGCATAGGCTGCGGAGCGATCAACCTTGGAGGGATCCTTGCCCGAAAACGCCCCACCGCCGTGCGGCGCGGCGCCACCGTAGGTATCGACGATGATCTTCCGCCCGGTCAGGCCACAGTCACCATCCGGCCCCCCAATCACGAATGCGCCGGTCGGATTGACATGCCAGACGGTGTCCTTGCTGATCCAGCCCGCCGGCAAGGCCTTGGTCACATAGGGCTCGACTATCGACTTCACGTCGTGGGAGGAGAGCTTGTGATCCAGGTGCTGGGTGGAAACCACGATCTGGGTGGCGGCCACCGGTTTGCCGTTCTCATAACGCACCGTCACCTGGCTTTTGGCGTCTGGTCCGAGCAGGCGCGTCTCGCCGGTCTTGCGCGCGGTCGCGAGGAGCTGAAGGATCCGGTGGGAGTAGTAGAGCGGTGCGGGCATCAGATCCTCGGTCTCCGTGCACGCATAGCCGAACATGATGCCCTGATCCCCCGCGCCTTCATCCTTGTCCTGTGCGGCGTCCACGCCCTGGGCAATATCGGCAGACTGGGAATGCAGCAGTACTTCGACCTTCGCATGTTCCCAGTGGAAGCCATCCTGCTCGTAACCGATGTCGCGGATGGCCATGCGTGCCAGATGGGTCACCAGTTCGGGAGTCACCGTATTCGGGCCGCGTGTCTCGCCCGCAATCACGACGCGGTTGGTGGTGGCCAGCGTCTCGCAGGCGACCCGTATCTGCGCCGGATCGAGCCCCGTGGCGTGCGCCTCGCGAAAATAGGCGTCTACGACTTCGTCGGAAATGCGGTCGCAGACCTTGTCAGGATGACCTTCCGAAACCGATTCACTGGTGAACAGATAGGACGCTCGCACGCGAGGTTTCCTCCATTACAAAGATTGAATGTCGTTACTGGTCGGGCTCGCCGCGCAGCAATGCGGGATTATGCCCGACTTTTTTGCATTGCGTGAATGAAGCCGGACTCAGCCCGATTCCCGCACCCTGAGCATGATCTTGCCCATGTGCGCACTGGACTCCATCAAGGCGTGCGCGGCAGCCGCTTCCTGCAATGGGAAGACCTTGTAAATGCAGGTGCGGTAGCGGCCGGCCCTGACGAGCGGCCAAACGGCCTCCTCCACCGTACGCGCGATGGCGGCCTTCTGGTCCTTGCTCTGAGGCCGCAGGGTCGAGCCGGTAATGGTCAGGCGCTTGGTCAGCACCGGCCCGAAATTGACCTCGGCCTTGGGTCCCTTCAGGAAGGCGATCATGGCGCAACGCCCGTCGGCCGCGAGCAGATCCAGGTTTTTCGCGACGTAAGGGCCGGCCACCATGTCGAGCACCACATCCACCCCGCGCGGGGCCAGTGATCTTGCGGTCTCCGCCCAGTCCCCCTCGCGGTAGTTGAGGGCGTGGTCGGCGCCCAGCTCCAGGCAGTACGCACGCTTGTCCTCGCTCCCGACGGTGGTGATGACGGTGGCGCCGGCTGCCTTGGCGAGCTGGATTGCCGTGGTTCCGATGCCGCTGCTGCCACCATGGATGAGACAGGTTTCACCGGCGCGGAGTCCTGCGCGGGTGAACAGGTTGTACTGGACCGTGAAGCAGGTCTCGGGCAAAGAGGCCGCCTCTTCCGCGATCATGCCCTCCGGCCATGGCAGGCAGTGCCGCGCATCTGCGCGACAGTATTCGGCGTAACCGCCGCCGTGGGTCAATGCCACGACCCGGTCACCCACATGCCAGCGCTCAACGCCCGGACCGCAGGCCACGACCTCCCCTGCAACCTCCAGACCGGGCAAGGGGCTGGCATCCGGCGGCACCGCATAGTGCCCGGCGCGTTGCAGACAGTCGGGTCGGTTCACGCCTACCGCATACACCTGAATCAGGACCTCTCCAGCCCCTGCAACCGGGACCTCCGCCTGCGCTGCCTGCAGCACTTCAGGGCCGCCGGGTTGGGTGATCACGATGGCATTCATATGTGCAGGCAGGGTCATGGCGCATCCTTGGATTTGCAGGCTTGCGCGCGGGGCGCAGCGGGTTTGTATACACTCCGGGCCGAGTATAACAACCTGTGCCCTCGCCCATGTCGAACACCCGCCACTCCCGCCTCATCATCCTGGGCTCCGGCCCTGCCGGCTACACCGCTGCGGTTTATGCCGCGCGTGCCGCGCTCGAGCCACTGCTCATCACGG
>JBDLQR010000364.1:0-11700 GCA_039800485.1 Pseudomonadota bacterium | reverse complement strand
GACGGCAAGATCCTGCTCCAGCAGGCCGACACCACGCTGGTCGCCCTCAATGCGAAGGACGGCTCGGTGGTGTGGTCCGTGAAGAACGGCGATCCCAAGCTCGGACAGACCAACACCAATGCGCCGCATGTCATCAAGGACAAGGTCTTCACCGGTATTTCCGGCGCCGAATTCGGCGTGCGCTGCTGGATGAACGCCTACAGCCTGAAGGACGGCAAGCGCGTCTGGCGTGCGTACAGCATGGGTCCGGACAGCGACATGCTGATGGATCCCGAGAAGACCATCGACAGTGCCACCATGCAGCCAGTGGGCAAGGATTCCTCGCTCAAGACCTGGAAGGGTGACCAGTGGAAGATTGGTGGCGGTTCTACCTGGGGCTGGTGGCCTTACGACAAGGAAACCAACCTCATGTATTACGGCACGGGTAATCCGTCGACGTGGAACCCGGTGGTTCGTCCTGGTGACAACAAGTGGTCGATGTCCATCTTCGCCCGCGATGTCGATACTGGCGTGGCCAAGTGGGTCTATCAGATGACGCCCCATGACGAATGGGACTACGACGGCATCAATGAAATGATTCTGGCCGACATGAAGGTCAAGGGTCAGGACACCAAGGCGCTCGTGCACTTCGACCGCAACGGCTTCGCCTACACGCTGGACCGTGTGAGTGGCAAGCTGCTGGTGGCCGAGAAGTTCGACCCGGCCGTCAACTGGGCGACTCACGTCGACATGAAGACGGGTCGTCCGCAGGTGGTGGCAAAGTACTCGACCCACTTCAACGGGGAAGACACCAACACCACCAACATCTGCCCGGCGGCGCTCGGCACCAAGGATCAGCAGCCTGCGGCCTACAGCCCGAAGACCGGCCTGTTCTACGTGCCCACCAACCATGTGTGCATGAACTATGAGCCGGTCAGCGGTGGCGAGTACGTGGCGGGTCAGCCCTACGTGAACGCTGTGCTGAGCATGTTCCCTGCGGGCCGGGTCTCCCCGGGTGCCGAATTCGGCAACAACGCCGAGAACAACAACCTTGGCAATTTCATTGCCTGGGATGCCGGCGAAGGGAAGATCAAATGGTCGATCCCCGAGCGCTTCTCGGTGTGGAGTGGTGCCCTGGCGACCGCGGGTGACGTGGTGTTCTATGGCAACCTCGAGGGTTACCTCAAGGCCATCGACGCCAAGTCCGGCAAGCTGCTGTGGCAGTTCAAGACGCCGTCCGGAATCATCGGCAACGTCAACACCTGGGGCCACAAAGGCAAGCAGTACGTCGGTGTACTGTCAGGCGTAGGTGGCTGGGCCGGCATCGGCATGGCCGCTGGCCTCATCAACGACACCGATGGTCTTGGTGCCGTGGGCGCCTACAAGGGTCTTGGCAGCTATACGCGTCTGGGCGGCACGCTCAGCGTGTTCAGCCTCCCTTAAGGCACGCTCTGCAGACTGGCCTGCGTCGCTTGCGCGGCGTGGGCCGGAATGCCCTGAAACCCGGCACCTGTGTGCCGGGTTTTTCATATGCGAGAGGCCTGCCCCGGGCGGTCCGTACGCCGCATCGGCCCGGGCATCGCGCATCAAAACTGGCAAATGTCTGGAAAATATCTGGAGAGTTCATCAATGCGATTCAAGACGGCGATCATGGCAAGCGCACTCGCCATGGCCATCACTGCGCCAGTGTTCGCCACTGAGCACGTCATCAAGGGTGTGATCACCAACTGGGTCCCGCTTGTGACCTATGCCAAGCCGGGTGACACGATCAAGTTCATACAGATGGCGGGCCACGATACCGAGACCATCGAAGGGATGATGCCGGAGGGGGCTACCGGCTGGAAATCAAAGATGGGTGAAGAGGGATTCAGCGTGAAACTCGACAACGCGGGAGCCTACGTCTTCAAGTGCAATCCCCACATGACCACCGGCATGGTCGGCGCCATCGTGGTGGGTGATGGTGCGCCTGCCAACCTGGCCGCGCTGGATGCCTCCGCGGAGACCGTCAAGCTCGGCAAAAACATGGTTCAGCGCACGCTGCGCAAGATGAAGGAAGACCTCAAGAAGACCGGTCGCATGCAATAAGCCGCGGCTGGAAGGGTGGGGGTGCGGTCGAGTCCTGCAGGCGTGAGGACCGGCAGACATTCCCACCCGACATCCGCCCAGTCGGAGTATCCCATGACCCAGCCTTTCTGCCGTACGCGGCGCTTCGCACTTGGCCTGATCCTGACGCTGGGTGCCGTCAACGGCGCACCTGCGGAGCAGGTCACCCAGCCACGCTCGGCCCTCAAGGTCTGCGCACCGCCCTTCAATCTGCCCATGTCCGAGAAAGACGGCTCCGGATATGAGAACCGCATGGCCGAGCTCTTTGGCAAACAACTCGGTCTGCCGGTTGAGTACACCTGGTTTCCACAGCGCATGGGTTTCATCCGTGCAACCTTGCGCAACAATGAAACCGACGATGGCAGCTACAAATGTGATCTGGTGATGGGTGTGGTGGAGAACTTCGAGCTCGCTGCCACCACCCGTCCCTACATGCGGTCCAGCTGGGCCATGGTTTACGTCAAGGGACGTGGCCTTGATTTCATCAAGAATCAGGAGGACCTCAAGCAGCTCAGCGATGCAGACAGGCAAAAGTTGCGCATCGGCATCTGGGACCAGGGCCCTACCACCGAATGGGTGTATCGGCTCGGGCTCATCGATCAATCCACGCCCTATCCGATCATGTCTGGCGACGCTCGCCAGGGACCGGGACACATCATCGAGGAGGATCTGGTGAAAGACGAGGTCAACCTCACCTTCGCCTGGGGGCCGATCGCCGGTTACATCGCAAGGAACATGCGCGACCACGAACTGGTGGTCATTCCGCTCGAGAATGAGCGTGGCGAGACCGACGGACAGCCCTGGGAGATCAAGTTCGACTTCCAGATCGCCGCCGCCGTGCGCCACGGTGAAGACGCCTGGCGCGATGAGGTGGATGCGCTCATCGCCAGGAACCAGCCCGCCATCGAGTCCATCCTCGCCGAGTATGGAGTGCCCCTGCTGCCGTTGAAGGCGACGCCCGCCCGAAAGGATGACGATGACTGAACGCATGCGATTGGCGGCACGTTTGACCGGGGCGCTGACCCTGTTTTGCCTCGCCGTGCTGTCCCCACTGTCGTTGGCCGAAGAGGCTGCAGACCCGGCGGAGAGCTTTTCGGAAGCGGAGCGCACGCTGTGGGTGGGTGATCAGCTGAAGGCGATCAGCAAGCCCATGAAGCTCCAATACCGGTTTCGAAAGTCCGGTAGCTTGGAGGCGGGTTTCGAAGACCAGGTCGTGTTCACCATCCACAAGGTGCGTGACGACGGCCTGAAGTCCGCCTCGCTGGCTTTCTTTACGGGCGAACGTCAGTTTCCCATCGAGCCGGAAGAGGCGACGGACGCCAACCCGGTGCTCAAGGTCTACCTGCAAGGCGATGTGTATGAGATGAATCGCCTGACCGATCCGGATGGCAAGGCGCGGGAGCGCTGGCGTTATTTCCAGCGTCGCATCAAGTTCGCGCTCGCCGAGGATGCGAAGATGGTCGAGACTTCGATCGAATTCCAGGGCCAGCGCTACCCGGGCAAGGAGATCACCTTCGCGCCTTACGTGAAGGATCCGAAGCGCGCAGCCTTCGAGAAATTCGCCGACAAGGTCTACCGCGTGGTGGTGAGCGAAACACTTCCGGGCTATCTCTACGAAGTCACGACACTGGTCCCGGGAGACGGGCAGGGCGCCCCCCCGTTGATTGCAGAAACACTCAGCCTGGTATCAGCCGAACCACTCTGATGCGCCCCCTTCGCGCCGGACCACCCTTCGTGGTCCGGCTGAACGGGCACAGTTGAGACACCCGCCGCTCAGGCAGTTGCAATAGCGCGCACTACCGCGTCTTCACGCGGGTTCAGGTACCGGTTCCATCGCCTCGGCCGGCGCCAGCCTGATTGCACAAAACTTGAATTCCGGAATCTTGCCGAAGGGATCCAGCGCTTCGTTGGTCAGCAGATTGGCGGCTGCCTCCGCATAGCAGAAGGCCATGAAGACCGTGCCGCGCTGTACGCCAGGATCCGGCCTTACGCGCGCCACAAGCTCGCCCCGCCGTGAAGAAGCACGTACGAAACCTTCCGGCGCGAGTCCCGCGGTAAGCATGTCTTCCGGATTTACGTTGAGCACCGGCTCTGGCTCCAGCGCATCGAGCACCGTGGCATGCCGGGTCATGCTTCCGGTATGCCAGTGTTCCAGCTGGCGACCGGTGATGAGCACGAAGGGATAGGCCGGGTCCGGCAGCTCGTCGGCATGGATATAAGAGGCAGGCACGAACTTGCCTCGCCCGGTAGGCGTGGGGAAGCCCCCGCCGAAAAGAATCGCCTGGCCCGGATCCCCTTCGTGTTCGCAGGGGTAAGTCACCGAGTGCGCTTGCTCCAACCGGCGCCAGGTGATGCCGGCAATGCTGGGCGCGGCCTCGCGCATCTCCGCGAACACCTCCTCCGGCCCTGCGTAGTGCCAGTCCAGGTCAAGGCGACGGGCCATTTCCTGGATTATCCAGAGATCCTGACGTGCATCGCCAGGTGGCTGGATCGCCTGGCGGCCCAGCTGCACCCGTCGGTCCGTGTTGGTGAATGTGCCGGTTTTTTCCGGGAACGCCGAGGCGGGCAGGATGACATCCGCAAAGCCCGCGGTCTCGGTGAAGAAGATGTCCTGCACCACCAGGTGCTCGAGCTCGGCAAGTGCTTGCCGGGCGTGATTGAGATTGGGATCAGACATCGCGGGATTCTCGCCCATGATGTACATGCCCCTGATTTGTCCGGCGTGGATCGCGTGCATGATTTCCACCACTGTCAGGCCGGGTTTGCCATCCAGCGGCATGCCCCACAGGGCTTCGAAGCGGGCCCGCACATGGGGGTCGTCCACGCGCTGGTAGTCCGGGAACACCATCGGGATCAGTCCCACGTCAGACGCGCCCTGCACATTGTTCTGTCCGCGCAGGGGATGCAGTCCCGTGCCGGGACGGCCAATCTGCCCGGTCAGCAAGGCCAGTGAGATCAGGCATCGCGCGTTGTCCGTGCCATGCACATGTTGGGAGATTCCCATGCCCCAGAAAATCATCGAGCTCCTGGCCGTTGCGTAGCGGCGCGCCACATCACGCAACACTTCGGGCGCAACACCGCACAAGGGCGCCACTTTTTCCGGGCTGTAGTCGGCCACCCCGCGCTTGAGAGCTTCATAGCCTTCGGTGTGACGCGCGATGTAGTCGCGGTTCTCCAGGCCCTCCTCGATGATCCCGTGCATCAGACTGTTCAGCAGCGGAACGTCGGTATCCGGACGGAACTGCAGATAGTGCGTGGCGTGGCGGGCGAGCTGCGAGCTGTAGGGATCCATCAGGATGAGGATCTTGCCCGCCTTGATGGCGTTCTTCATGAAGGTGGCCGCCACCGGATGGTTCACCGTCGGGCGCGCACCGATGATGATGATGACCTCCGCCTCGCGCACATCTTCCACCGGATTGGAAACGGCGCCAGACCCCAGCGTCTCCAGCAATGCTGCTACCGAGGAGGCGTGACACAGCCGTGTGCAGTGGTCGACGTTGTTCGTGTGAAAGCCGGTGCGTACCAGTTTCTGGAACAGGTATGCCTCTTCGTTGGAGCCCTTGGCGGAGCCGAAGCCTGCGAGGCTTGTCGGGCCGAGTTCTTCGCGAATGCGCTTCAGCCCACCGGCCGCGCGCGCGAGTGCTTCCTCCCAGCTGGCCGGGCGGAAGTGGGTCCAGATTTCTTCGCGCGGAACGAGCTTCGCGGTCTTCGGCACACCCTCCAGCCGGATCAGGGGGGTGGTCAGACGATCCGGATGATGCACATAGTCGAAGCCGTAGCGGCCCTTCACGCACAGCCGGCTGTGATTGGCCGGACCATCGCGGCCATCCACACCGATGATGCGCTCACCCTTCACATGAAACTTGAGCAGGCAGCCCACGCCGCAGTAGGGGCAGGCGGAGTCCACGGATTTGTCGGGCACTTCCGCAGATTCCGCGCGCGCCGGCATGAGCGCTCCGGTAGGACATGCCTGCACGCATTCCCCGCAGCTCACGCAGGTGCTGTCTCCCATGGGATCGTCCAGATCGAACACGATGGCCGAGTGCTCGCCGCGAAAGGCGTAGCCGATCACGTCATTGACCTGTTCTTCGCGACAGGCGCGCACGCAGCGCGTGCACTGGATGCAGGCATCCAGGTTGACGGCAATGGCCGGATTGGAGGCGTCGGCCATGGGCTGATGCCGCGCCTCGAAACGTGATTCAGTGACCCCAAGCTTCTCGGCCCAATGGGCGAATTCGGAGTTCGGTGTGTAGGCGCGGCTGCCGGCAGTTGGCATGTCCGCTTGCAGGAGCTCGAACACCATCCGCTGGGAATGGCGGGCACGCGCGCTCTCCGCGCTCACTTCCATGCCTGCGTTGGGCTGCCTGCAGCAGGACGGCGCAAGCACGCGTTCGCCCTTGATTTCCACCACGCAGGCCCGGCAGTTGCCATCGGGACGATAGCCTGGCTTGTAGCAAAGGTGGGGGATCTCGATGCCCACCCGGCTCGCTGCCTGCAGGATGGTCTCGCCGGGCAGGGCCTCGAGACTCCGGCCATCCAGGGTGAACGGAACAGCGGGAACAGGGCTTTCCATGGGCATGGCGCTCATCGTGGCTCGAACTCCTGTGGAAAGTAGCGCAGGGCACAGCGCATGGGATTGGGCGCGGCCTGACCGAGGCCGCAGATGGAGGCATCACCCATGGCCAGCGCCAGCTCTTCGAGCAGCGCGGCATCCCACTCCGGTTTTTCCATCAGCATTACCGCCTTGGCCGTCCCCACCCGGCAGGGTGTGCACTGGCCGCAGGATTCGTGGGCAAAGAAACGCATTGCATTGAGTGCGGCCGAGCGCACGCTGTCCTGATTGGACAGTACGATGACCGCGGCAGACCCGATGAAACAGCCATGCGGCTGCAAGGTATCGAAGTCGAGCGGCAGTTCGCCGAGCGCGGCGGGCAGGATGCCGCCGGAGGCTCCCCCCGGGAAGTAGCCATGGAAGTCATGGCCGGGCAGCATGCCCCCGCAGTATTCATCGATCAGTTCACGGACCGAGATGCCGGCAGGGGCCAGATGCACGCCGGGGTTGCATACCCGCCCACTGACTGAGAATGAACGCAGGCCGTGGCGGTCACGCCGGCCCTGCGAGGCGAACCACTGCGGACCCTTTTCGACGATATCCCGCACCCAGTACAAGGTCTCCATGTTGTGCTCGAGCGTCGGGCGACCGAACAGACCGACCTGTGCCACATAGGGAGGACGCAAGCGCGGCATCCCGCGTTTGCCCTCGATGGATTCGATCATGGCGGACTCTTCTCCGCAGACGTAGGCCCCCGCGCCGCGGCGCAGTTCGATAAGGGGCAAAGGGCAGGGCGGATCCGCACGCAGAGCCGCGAGCTCCCGTTCCAGCAGCGCGCGGCAGCCTGCATATTCATCACGCAGGTAGACATAGCAGGCCTCGGCTTCGATGGCCCAGCTGGCGATCAGCATGCCTTCGAGAAAGCAGTGCGGATCGCGTTCCAGGTAGTGCCGATCCTTGAAGGTCCCGGGCTCTCCTTCATCGATATTGACTGCGACAAGGCGCGGCTGCGGCTGTTGACGCAGGGTCTCCCACTTCAGGCCTACCGGGAAACCCGCCCCTCCCAGACCACGCAGCCGCGAGTCCTTCAGGCCCTGTACCACTGCTTCGCGGGTGTAGCGGCCCTCATGGCAGGCACGCAGGATGCCGTAGCCGCCGAGCGCGCGATAAGCCTCGAAATCGAGCGCGGACTCCGGCAGGTCAGCCGTGGTGGCGCCCGCTTCGACTGCCGTGGTCACCGCCTCGACATCAGCATGTTCTAGCGGTCTCTGACCTACCACGACCACCGGTGCCGCCTGGCATCTTCCAACGCAGGGTACGCGTTGCACGCGCACCTCTGGCCCCAGTGTGGCTTCGAGGTGATCGTGCAGCATGTTGGCGCCGAACATCTCACAGGTGATCGAGTCACACACCCGCACCGTGAGTGCCGGGGGTGCGGACTGGCTTTCCTTCACAACATCGAAATGGTGATAGAAGGTGGCAACCTCGAAAACCTCGGCAGGGGCGAGTTTCATTTCCTCTGCCAGCGCGGCGAGGTGCGCCGCGCCGAGATGTCCGTACGCATCCTGGATGAGGTGCAGGAATTCGATGAGGAGATCACGCCGCCGAGGCTGATCTCCCAGCAAGGCCAGCACTTCCTGCCGTGCTGAAGGGTCCACCAGGCGGCCGCGCAGGCGGCCTTTGCGTGCGATTTGCGACATGGGTCAGTGTCCTGCGAAAAGTATTTCACCCTGCCCGCCGCATCCGCGATCCCCGACCCACCGGCGCACGCTGCGAAAGCCGCGCAGGGCGCGGGCATGGCGTGGGTCCAGGGTTTCGAGATGCCGCGTGAGCAGGGTGATGAAGGAAAGTTCGTGTACGCCTGTTGGCACGAAAGTAGGGGGCAGCGCGTCCGCTCCGGCCTTGAGCAGCAGGGAGCCTCGGCGCATGCCGGAGCCAGGAGAATCCCCGGGTGTGCCAAGGATGATCACGGTCCCGGCGATCATCTGGCTGGCAGGTGCGGGGCCTGTATCGCCAGCCACCAGAATGAGGCCGCGGCGCAGGCGATCCGCGAGCCTGGCGCCTGCGTGACCCGAGATCAGCAACGTGCCTCCGCGCATACCCGAGACCGCGCCCGGCAGCGGGCCGCCGGCAAAATCGCCGACAGATCCCTTCACCCGGATCAGACCGCCACGCATCCCCGCACCCAGGCGATGGCGCGCATCACCCGTGATGCGGAGTTCTCCTCCACGCATGCCCGCACCCACGGCGTCGCCGCAGCTGCCCTCGAGCAGCAAGAGGCCTTCGCGCATCTCCTTGCCCAAGCCTTGCAAGGCCGGCGTCACGCCCGCGATGCAAAGTGTCGTGTTGTCGGGTTTGCCACTGAGGGTGAAGAATTCGCCCAAGGGGCGGGCTTTGCCGTGCACGTGCAGCTTCAACTGGCTCAGGGCGGTGATATCCATCCCGCCCACCAAAGAGGGTTGAAGACCGGAGGCGTCAAGCAGGCAGGGCAAAGGTGCGCGCAGCCGCAAGGTAATCATCGACGCCTCCGCGGGGCCATGATGTCCCGGAGCTTGAAATGGAACGGGCCGAGGTTCCCGCCATAGTTGCCCGCGGTGATCGCAACGATGCCGCCTTCGCGGCCCAGGCTGCAGGCAGCCGTGATACCAACGCGGGTGGCCTCGTTGATCGCTTCCACACTCAGCCCGTCGATCACGATCTCGAGCACCGCCCCGACAGATTCGGGCAGGGCCGAGTCCACCACCTGCTTGAGGGTCGGGCAGTAACGATCATTGGTGGATGCGGGCAGGGCTTTGTAGCGGGACCCGACCTTGGAGCCGGAACGCACCACACCGCCCGGGAAGGGCATGATGACTTCCGGGATCTTGCGCATGGCCGCCACCGCGAGCTCGCTCGCGCGGAGCGCATTGGCCTGGGTCTCGGCAAGAATCAGGAAATTCCCGCCGCCGATGGCCTTGGTCATGCGGGTCACATCCTCGCACAGGAATTCGCCGTCCATCACCGGCACCCGCCAGTACCGCTTGCTGCCGATTTTTTTGGAAATCTGGTAACTGTCACCAAAAAAACGGAGGGCTTTGCCGAGCGGCAGGGGATCGCCTTCTTCCAGGCCGGCGAAGCAAGCGGTGGTTGGCGCGGTCAGGACACATTGGCCGACGCGATTCTGGATCTGGCGGGTGAGCTCCTTGGTGCTGGTGGCGAACAGCAGGACCGATACGCCGGGACGCCCGTCCGGCGTCTGCGCCGGCTTCAGCGTGCGCTCGATGCCGGCCTCGCAGCCGCAGGCAATGACCGATGTCGCAAAGCCGGTGAGCGCCTGTGCCGCATGCATGGCCCAGGTCGCATTGGCTGCCGTGATCACGAGCCGGGTAGCCTTCATCGGGAAGGCTTCCGCGAACGTGTCCTCGATGAGAACGCCCCTGATCTTCATGTGATCTTCATGTCAGTCAGGCCTGCCGCCGGGTGGGATGGAGACATAAAGGACTGCCTCCGAGATCCTCGATCTCCGCATCCGACACCATGAGGTTGCGGCGCCGGACCGACATGAAGCGGGCGTAGTAGTCATCGAGCGTGCGGGTGATGCCGGCGTCATAGTCGGCCCGTGTGACATGCGTGGCACCATTGGGGGCGGCCACCACGCGCCCCTCTTTCACCACCATCTGTCCGTTCTTGAAGACATAGCGCGCACTGCTGAACATGCGCTCGCGGTCAGGGTGATCCCGATAGACGGCGATGTCGGCGCGTGCACCGACGCCGAGATGCCCCAGCGTGTCCAGCCCAAGGCTGCGTGCCGGACCGGCGCGGGTGAGGATGGCGATTTCGTAGAGTGAGTACTCCCGGTCCAGACTCGCCAGATGGGAGGCGGCAACCGCTTCCGGTATCAGCGTGGCCAGCATGTCCTGGCGAAAGGAACGGTCCATCAGCAGGCGAATCAGATGGGGATAGCTGGTGAACGGTGCACCATTGGGATGATCGGTCGTCAGGAAGATGCGCCAAGGGTCGCTCACGCCGAGAAACAGCTCTAGGCCGATGATCCACTGCAGCGCATTGACGAAATTCCTGTCCCGGTAGCGAAATGGCACCACGCCGCAACCAGCGTCGCATTCGATGTCCATCAGCACGCTCTTGCGCGGCGACGCAAAGGCACTGCCGGCATACTGGCGCATGCTGTCGCCCGACTCGGTCACGGTCTGGCCGAACATGATCTGGCCCACATCCACCGAGATGTTGGACGCACGATTCACCGCCTCTGCGACAGCCAGCGCGCCGGACGAAAACTTCCGGTCGCCCTCCGTACCGTAGCTGTGGAACTGTACATGCGTCAGGTGGGCTGGCAGGCCCTCGAGGCCCGCAATGGTCGCCAGCGTGGTGTGCACATTGCCGGGCACGCCGAGATTGCAGCCGTGGATGTGCAAGGGATGGCTCACCCCGAGGCGATTCAGGTTGCGCGCCAGTGACAGCAGGATCTGGCGCGGTGTCACGCCGTAGGCCGTGTTCTCTTCATCAAGATCCAGCTTGCGCTGATTGAACTTGAAGGCATTGATGCCACCCGGGTTGACCACCTTGATGGCCAGTGCCTGGGTGGCATGCAGGGTCCACGCGATGTAGTCCGCGATTTCGCTGTCTGATGCACCGGCCGCGAGCCTGCGCAGCAGGAAATCGTCGTTGCCCAGCAGAGCGTAGGCGCCCTTGTCCACGATGGGCGTATCGGCAAGCTCCATGTGCGCTTCACGCGCATTCGAGGGCAGCATCGCCGGCTCGAAACAGGCGGTGTAGCCCATCTCTGCATAGCGGTAGCCTGCGGTCAGCGTGGAGGGCGTGGCGATCCCGCTGCCGGGCCACGGGTGACGGGTACGATCGACCAGTGACGCGAGGTGCTCCTCGGGCAGCATCATGCGCGCCAGATTGACCTTGCCACCGCCAATGTGGGTGTGGATATCGATGCCACCGGCCATCACCGCGCAGCCCTCCAGATCAAGCGTCTCCTTGATCTCGGCAGGTGAGCCGGGAGGTGCGACCAGATAACCGCGGTCGTCGATGAAGAGCGATCGTCGCGCGCCATCGATGCC
>JBDLQR010000363.1:0-3807 GCA_039800485.1 Pseudomonadota bacterium | reverse complement strand
TCATCTTGTTGCGGCGGCCCATGGAGAGGATCTGCACGAAGCCGACATAGAAGAAGATGCCTTCGAACACCACGTAGAAAGCGATCAAATCCCTGAGCAGACGCTGATCCGCCTCTGGCGTACCCGTACGGAACGTCGGGTCGCCCAGGCTCTCCGTGAAGCGCATGGCCCACGAGGCCTTGTCATGCACCGCGGGAATCTCGCGATACATGTTGAAGATCTCCGCCTCGTCCAGGCCCAGGCTTTCCACGCAGTACTGGTAAGCATGGGTGTGCAGCGCTTCCTCGAAGGCCTGCCGCAGCAGGTACTGGCGGCATTCGGGGTTGGTGATCAGGCGATACACGGCAAGCACCAGATTGTTCGCCACCAGGGAATCGGCGGTGGAGAAAAATCCAAGGTTGCGCTTGATGATCATGCGTTCATCGTCCGTCAGGCCATCACGGCTCTTCCAGAGGGCGATGTCCGCCGTCATGTTGATTTCCTGCGGCATCCAATGGTTGGCGCAGGCATTCAGATACTTCTGCCAAGCCCACTTGTACTTGAAGGGCACCAACTGGTTGAGGTCCGCGCGGCAGTTGATCATCTGCTTGTCGTCCACCGCAAGCCGGCGGGCACCGAACTCCACCTGCTCAAGCCCTGTTGCGCCAGCCTGCTCCAGTGCGGCGGGGGCGGGGGTGGCCATCGGTGCCGCTCTTGCCGGTGTCCCGGTTGTCGGTTCGAGCGTGGCCAGCACCTCGGTGGCGGCAGCAGCACGCGCATAGCGCTCTACATCCGTGTTCGCCGTGCCGGCAGGCTGTTTGAACTTGGCCAGCGGATCATCCCAATTCAGCATTCGTTCCCCCTGCAAAATCTTGCATAAATTCGTTCCAAGCGTCGCCGCGGGCTGCCCTTACTGGCAGGCCTCGCAGTCCGGATCGAGGATGGAGCACACCTTGGGACCTTCCACGGCGGATGTCGCAGGCTGTGCCGACTTCTGTTGCTGAACGGCATTGAGCTTGCCGTCGCTGAGCGTGCTCTTCTCTACGTGTGTGGCGCCGATGGTGCGCAGGTAGTAGGTGGTTTTGAGTCCGCGCACCCACGCCAGCTTGTAGAGGTTGTCCAGTTTGGTGCCGTTGGGCTCGGCCATGTACAGGTTGAGCGACTGGGCCTGGTCCAGCCATTTCTGGCGTCGTGAACCGGCTTCCACCAGCCAGCGCGCATCCATCTCGAAGGCAGTCGCATACAGGGCCTTGAGATCCTGCGGAATGCGGTCGATGTTGGCCACGCTGCCATCGTAGTACTTGAGGTCATTGACCATGACCTCGTCCCACAGCCCGCGCTTCTTCAGGTCCTCCACCAGGAACATGTTCACCACGGTGAACTCCCCGGACAGATTGGATTTCACGAACAGGTTCTGGTAGGTCGGTTCAATGGACTGACTGACGCCGCAGATGTTCGAGATGGTTGCCGTGGGTGCGATCGCCATGCAGTTCGAATTGCGCATGCCCACCTTGACCACGCGCTGGCGCAGGCTCGGCCAGTCGAGCGTCTGGCTGCGATCCATGTCGAGATAGCCACCGCGGCCCTGCTCCAGCAATTCGATGGAGTCGTGGGGCAGTACGCCCCGGCTCCACAGCGAGCCCTCGAAGCTCGGGTAGCTGCCGCGTTCTGCCGCCAGATCGGTGGAGGCCTTGATCGCGAAGTAGCTCACGGCCTCCATGGATCGATCTGCAAATTCCACCGCCTCCTGCGTGGCGTAGGGCAGGCGCAGGTGGTACAGACAATCCTGGAAACCCATCACGCCGAGCCCCACCGGGCGATGACGCAGGTTGGAGGCGCGGGCGGTCGGCACGCTGTAGAAGTTGTAGTCGATGACGTTGTCGAGCATGCGCATGGCCACCGAGATCGTCTTCTCGAGCTTCTGCATGTCGAGGCCCTGCGGACCCATGTGTTCGGCCATGTTGACCGAGCCCAGATTGCACACCGCGATCTCATGCCCCGGTGAGGTGTTCAGGGTGATCTCCGTACACAGATTGGAGCTGTGCACCACGCCCACGTGCTGCTGTGGGGAGCGGAGATTGGAGGGGTCCTTGAACGTGATCCAGGGATGCCCGGTTTCGTACAGCATGCCGAGCATCTTGCGCCACAGGTCCAGTGCGCGGACCTTCTTGTGGTTGCGGATTTCGCCGCGTGCCGCGCGTTCCTCGCACTGCGCATAGCGCCGTGCGAACTCCTCGCCGAAGAGGTCGTGCAGCTCCGGCACATCGTCCGGGGAGAAGAGGGTCCATTCAGCGTCTTCGCAGACGCGCTTCATGAACAGGTCCGGCACCCAGTTCGCGGTGTTCATGTCGTGGGTGCGCCGGCGATCGTCGCCGGTGTTCTTGCGCAGGTCGACGAACTCCTCGATGTCTATATGCCAGGTCTCGAGGTAGGCGCAGACGGCGCCCTTGCGCTTGCCACCCTGGTTGACGGCCACGGCAGTATCGTTGGCCACCTTGAGGAAAGGCACCACACCCTGCGACTTGCCATTGGTACCCTTGATGTGTGCGCCCATGCCGCGCACCGGCGTCCAGTCGTTGCCGAGCCCGCCCGCAAATTTGGAAAGCAGCGCGTTGTCCTTGATCGCACCGAAGATGCCATCCAGATCATCAGGCACCGAGGTGAGATAGCAGGACGACAGCTGCGGCCGCAGCGTGCCCGAGTTGAACAGGGTCGGGGTGCTGCTCATGAAGTCGAACGTGGACAGCAGGTCATAGAACTTGATGGCCCACTCTTCGGGTTCGATCTCGTTGATGGCCAGTCCCATGGCCACGCGCATGAAGAATGCCTGGGGCAGTTCGAAGCGCGTGTCGTCGTACTGCAGGAAGTAACGATCGTAGAGCGTCTGCAGGCCGAGATAGGTGAACTTGAAGTCGCGCTCCGCCTTGATCGCATGGCCCAGGCGTTTCAGATCGAAGTTCCCGAGACGGGGATCCATCAACTCAAGATCGATGGCGCGCTTGACGTAGTTTTCGAAGTAATGCGAGTAGCGTTCGGCCATCTCGTGCTGGGTGGCGGTGTCGGCGTGATTGCCCACATAGGTGAGCGCTTCCTGCCGGAAGGCATCCAGCAGCATGCGCGCTGCTACGTAGGTGTAGTTGGGGTCGCGCTCGATGAAGGTCCGCGCGCTCATCACGAGTGCCCGCGAGACGTCCTCCTCGGCCACGCCATCGAACAGCGACCGCATGGCCTCGGCCAGGATCAGTGCCGGATCGGTGTTGGGAATGTCCTGGCAGGCTTCGGTCACGATGCGCTGCAGACGGGTGCTGTCCAGGGGCGCGCGGACGCCGTCACGGCGGGTGACGGAAATCTGGGGTGCTGTGGCGGTGGCCGCCTCGACCAGCTCCTGCTTACGGGCACGCTCACGCGTCCGCTCTTCGCGGTAAAGCACATAGGAGCGTGCAACCCGGTGGTGCTCGCTGCGCATGAGCGCCAGTTCGACCTGGTCCTGGATGTCCTCGATGTGCACGGCGCCGCCTGCCGGCATCCGGCGGGTGATGGCGCGGATGACGGAGTCAGCCAACTCCTCCACCGTCTCGTGGACGCGCGTGGAAGCGGCAGCGTTGCCGCCTTCCACCGCAAGGAATGCCTTGGTCATGGCGATCTTGATCTTGTCGCCGTCAAAAGCAGTGACCTTGCCGTTACGGCGGATCACCTTGAACTCGCCGGGAGCGGTCGCGGCAAGTTCGGTCTGCGTGGCCCCGGCGGGTATGTCCGAGGTCCAGAGGTTCCTGCCAGCCGCGCGGCTGACGGCGGAATTTTCAAGATCCATGCGTGCTCCTCTGTGGC
>JBDLQR010000362.1:0-2964 GCA_039800485.1 Pseudomonadota bacterium | reverse complement strand
CTGCGCGGGCTGACCCTGCGTCAGCACCACCAGCAGCACCCCGGCCAGCAGCGAGCCGGCCGTGTTCACCAGCAGCGTGCCCCAAGGGAAGGTGGTGCGTCCCAGCGCAGACATCCAGGCGTAGACACTGAAGCGGGCGACCGCCCCCACAGCGCCACCGGCAGCCACGCAGGCCACCTGCGCGAGCATTTTCATGAACCCGAAGCGCCCTCCTTGCGCAAGCGACGGAGCTTTTCGGCGATCTGTATCTCCAGCCCACGCTCGACGGGTTGGTAGTAGCGGCGTGCACCCAGTTCTGGCGGAAAATACTCTTGCCCGCCGGCGTGCGCGCCCGGCTCATCATGATCATAGCGATAGCCGCGCCCATGCCCGAGCTCCGCGGCCAGTCGCGTCGAGGCGTTGCGCAGATGCGGTGGCACACGCAGCGAGCCACTGCCTGCAGCGTCTTCACGGGCTTTGCCGAGGGCCACATACACCGCATTGCTCTTGGCCGCGCAGGCGCAGAAGACCAGAGCCTGGGCCAAGGCAAGCTCACCCTCCGGTGAGCCCAGTCGTTCATAGGTCTGCCAGGCATCCAGTGCCAGATGCAGCGCGCGCGGGTCGGCGTTACCCACATCCTCACTCGCGATGCGCAGGATGCGTCGCGCCAGATATTCCGGATCACAGCCGCCATCCAGCATGCGCGCGAACCAGTACAGCGCAGCATCCGGATCAGATCCACGCACGGACTTGTGCAAGGCCGAGATCTGTTCATGAAACTCATCCCCGCCGCGATCGAAACGCCTCACACCAGCACCCGAGACCACACGGGTCACCACCGCTTCATCGATCTGCTTGCCCTCGGCCAGCTCTCCGGCGAGTTCCAGAAGATTCAATGCGCGCCTTCCATCGCCATCCGCCGCCTCGGCAAGACGCCTGCGCGCCGCCTCGTCGAGGCTCACACCCGTCATGCCCGGTGCTTCGGCGAGGGCGCGCGAAATGAGGCTTTCCAGTGCCGGGACCGTGAGCGCTTTCAGCACATACACCCGCACCCGGGACAGCAAGGCATTGTTCAGCGCGAAGGAAGGATTCTCAGTCGTGGCCCCGACAAAAATGATCCCGCCGGATTCGATATGCGGCAAGAAGGCGTCCTGCTGCGCCTTGTTGAAGCGGTGCACCTCATCGACGAACACCACCGTGCGCCGACCGTGCATGCGCGTGTTTGCGGCTGCCTCCTCCACTGCGGCGCGGATTTCCTTGACGCCGCTCAGGACAGCGGAGACCTCGAGGAACTCGGCGTGCGCAAGTCGCGCAATGAGTTTGGCTAGCGTGGTCTTGCCGGTGCCCGGCGGGCCCCACAGCACCAGAGAGTGCGGACTCCCCGAATCCAGCGCATGGCGCAGTGGTTTGCCGGGTTCCAGAAGATGAGACTGGCCCACCACGTCCGCCAGTGTCTGGGGCCGCAGGCGCTCGGCCAAGGGGGTGGGAAGCGGTGCTGTCATGGGGTCAGCCTACCTGCCTCCGCGCGCTTCGCCTACGGCGCAGGCTCCCCGCTGCCGGTCACGACATCCACGCCGGCCGGTACGGTAAAGGTGAAGAGGTCCGAAGCGAGTTGCGGATTGCGGCGCAGTGCCTCAAAGCTCAGCGCAGTGGTCTGACCCAGATTGTCGGTGAGTCTCATGCTGGCAAGCACGCCATCGCGCAATCCGATGCTGACCCCGGTGTATTGTGTCTCCTCGGCGCGTGGCGTGAGGTTCACCCAGTGCAGGCCCTCGCGCTCACCTGTTTCGCTCAGCACGTAGGCAGTGTTCAGATCGATCTCATCGCCGAGCAACGCTGCGGCCGAACCGGCCATGCCCGTGCCCACCGAATTGACCGTGACTTGCGCGAGATCTTCGTCGTAGAGCCAGAGCGTCTTGCCATCGGAGACGATGGTCTGGCGATAGGGTTCAGAGTAGACCCAGCTGAAGCGCCCCGGGCGCTGAACCGACAGGGTTCCGCGTGACGTCTCGATGAGCGCGCCTGCCTCGTCATACACATCCTGCCGGAAACCTGCGGTGAGGGTCTTCAACTCCTTGAGGAAATTCTCGAGCGCGAGTGTCGCAGTGGCTTCCTTTGCTGCCACAGGGCTGGCCGGCAAGCCCAGCACAAAGCCCAGTGCCAGGGCGCGCAGCATCCACCACCGACCGGGCAGGCGCCGCTCAGTCACGGGGGGGTGGAGGTGGCGCAATGACCTCTCGCGAGCCGTTGGATTGCAGTTGCCCGACGATGCCCGCGCGCTCCATTTCTTCCATCATGCGGGCCGCCCGGTTGTAGCCGATCTTGAGCCGGCGCTGGATGCCGGACACCGATGCCCGACGCGATTCGGTCACGATACGCACGGCCTGATCATAGAGCTCATCGTTCTCGCTGCCTTCGCCACTGCCGCCGCCGAAGACATCACCCTCGAAACCGCCGTCGCCGCCTTCGGGGCTGGCGAAGAGGATGTCCTGTACATACTCAGGCGCCCCAAGACCCTTCAGCTCCTCCACGACCTTGTGCACTTCCTGATCGGAAACAAAGGCGCCATGCACACGCTGCGGCATGGCGGTGCCCGGAGGGAGGTAGAGCATGTCACCGTGGCCAAGGAGATTCTCCGCGCCCATCTGGTCGAGGATCGTTCGGGAGTCCACGCGCGAGGACACCTGGAAGGCAATACGCGTCGGGATATTGGCCTTGATGAGGCCGGTGATCACATCCACCGAGGGACGTTGCGTGGCGAGGATGAGGTGAATCCCGGCGGCACGTGCCTTCTGCGCGAGCCGCGCGATCAACTCCTCCACCTTCTTGCCGACCGTCATCATCATGTCGGCGAGTTCGTCGATGATGACGACGATGTAAGGGAGATGCGCCAAGGGCTGCGCGGTCTCGCCACTCTCGTGATCGTCGAACAGGGGGTCGAGCAGCGGCGTGCCGGCTGCCTCTGCTTCCTGTACCTTGCGGTTG
>JBDLQR010000361.1:0-6692 GCA_039800485.1 Pseudomonadota bacterium | reverse complement strand
CCCGCCGCCAACTGCTGGCCGGGCTGGCCGACAAGGGCTTCGGCCGCGATGCGCTGGCCGAGATGCAGCGCGTGATCGAGGCTGAGCACAGCGACCTGTTCGACGTGCTGGCCTACGTCTCCTTCGCTGCACCGCCCGTCCCACGCGCCGAGCGCGCAGCCGCCGCGCGTGCCGCGACCGCCGCCGAGTTCACCGACAAGCAGCGCGCCTTCGTGGAGTTCGTGCTCGCGCAGTACGTGGCGCAGGGCGTGGACGAACTCGACGCCGACAAGCTCTCACCGCTGCTGAAGCTGAAGTACCGCAATGCGATTGCCGATGCCTTTGCCGAGCTGGGCAAGCCCGAGCAGGTGCGGCGGGTGTTCGTGGGGTTCCAGCGGCATTTGTATTCGGAATAGTCCAACAGCATGTTGAACAAAGTCGGCCAACGGCCTCTCCATCCCGGATACACAGCAGCTACCCGCCTGCTTCGGACGCACCCTGCCCATCTGGAACGGTGGGATCTTTCCGTGTACACGTGCATGTACACATCAGCCCCCAAGCGCCGGAACCCCAGCATCCACGCGGCTTTCCGGCGATCTTGAGGTTCTGTATTGGTAAGTGAGAGGGCTTCCGGCAAACGCGGCCTCAAGGACATGCTGCCTGGACCCGGGCGTGACGCGTATCTTGCTTGGCAACCCTCATCCGGCGGTACGACAACCGTCACCGTAGAGAGTGCACCGCACCATCCCCGCCGACTGTCGATCGCGCTCTATACTGGACGCTTAAGCGTCTGTTTGCGCTGTCCGTAGGGCGGACCTGCAGCGCATGGCCGGCAACTGCATCATCTTTTTGCCAGGAGAAAACCGATGAAACTCGCACTCTACCTGCCCAACTTTCGCGACCAGATCAGCGTGCAGGAACTCGAAGATCTCACCTTGCTGGCGGAGGCTCTCGATTTCGATTCCGTCTGGACTCTGGACCGCATCGTGGTGCCAGAGGCGTCGGACCAACAAAAGCTCCAGTACTCCTTCGGCATGATGGAACAATTCCCGAAAGCTTTGCCTGTTTCCGCCCGTGGTCAATGGTTGCATGGCATGCCCCTGATCCCCTGGCTCGCAGCCAAAACCCGCAAATTGCGCATCGGGATGAGCATCATAGACACCCCCTATCGTGCGCCCGGAGTACTGGCCGGCGAGATTGCGACTGTCGATCACCTGTCGAATGGTCGAGTCAACGTCGGTGTCGGATCCGGCTGGATGCCTGAAGAATTCGCCGCCGCCAGCGCCGCGCACATTTTCCCGAAACGACACAAGCATGTGCGCGAGACCATCGAAGTGATGCAGGGGATCTGGACCAACGATCTCTTCGAATATCATGGCGAGTTCGCTGACTTCGAGCGCTGCGGTTTCGGTGCGAAGCCGATCCAGAGGCCACATCCACCGATTTACTTCAGCGGTCTGAAAGATCCCAAACGCTCTGCGCGGAGGATTGCGAAATACAATCTGGCCGGATGGATTGGCATCCAGGATACCCCGGAGGAGATCGTTCGCTGGAAAAAGGAAATCCAGCACGAGCTTGATGAGATGGGCAGCGGCCGTTCGCTCGAGAACGGCTTCGACATGTGCAGCATGATCTGGTTTGCGATTACCGACGAGCCCACCGACCAGACGAACAACGGCAAGCTCAGCAATCTTCTGGTGGGCACGGCGAAACAGATCACCGAAAACCTCAAGCGTTTCAAGGACGCGGGCATGGACATGCCCCTGCTCTGGCCGCCGTTTTCCGGTGTGCCGGTGTCGAAGACCCTGGATGACTTGAAGCGACTGGTGGAAGAGATCATGCCGAAGGTCAACGCGTAGGGAGCATTGCGCGCAGGGACCATTCCTTGGCCGCACCAAAACACAGTAGCGTCATCGCTGTGGAGATCCCGAACACGAGCATCGCGCCACGGGGGCAACGAGCCCTGCCTCGACATGCCAGAGTCACGGGTGCGGCACGCCGGCTGGTGGCGAGTCCTTCAAACTCGGCTACCATCTGGGTTCCTCCCAAAGAGTCTTTGGCATGACCGTTCGCATCGAGATCTCCTATGGTGAATTGCTGGACAAGATCACCATTCTGGAAATCAAGTCTGAGCGCATTGCGGAACCAGCCAAGCTGCGGAATGTGCGAACGGAGCTCGAAGCACTGACGGCCGCATGGGCTGCCCTGCCCGGGGCAGAAGAAAAACCTGAACTGCTGTCCCTGCGCGCAGAACTCAAGACGACCAATGAAAAGCTGTGGGTAATCGAAGACGATATCCGCGAGCTGGAGCGGCAGCAGCGTTTCGACCAGACCTTCATCGGACTGGCGCGCAGCGTCTACATCACCAATGACCAGCGCGCGGCGCTGAAAAAACAGGTCGATCAGTGCCTCGGCTCGCGCTTCTCTGAAGAAAAATCATACAAGCCCTACTGAAGTGGCTTCGCTGCTGTTTCACACTGCGGAAGATCTGCTGGGCGATGCGCTGATCAAGCTGCCGTCAATTCTTGCGCTCAAGCGTGCCCATCCGGATCTCCATCTGGTGTGGAGTGCGGGGCAGGGCTCCAGTGCGTATGCCAATGTCCTCAAACCGCTGGTCGACGGCGTGATCGATGAGGTGTATCAACAGACTGGCCTTGGTACCCGATGGACGCAGGCCCTGCGCCCGTTCTGGCCTCGACACTTCGACTGCATCATTGCAAGCGAGCGCCGCCTGTTGCCCACACTTGCCCTGCGCCGCATCGCGCATCAGGCATTCATCGCGCCGATGGGCAATTTCCGGTTTTCCACTTGCAAACCAGATGGGGACTTCGCGCGCCAACCCCTGCATAGACAGATCCAGCTTCTTTTCGAACTGGCCGTGGGGACAAAGCTCACACCCACACCTGAGCTGCCGATACCCGCGCCTTACGGCCAGTTGGCGCGAGAACTCCTGCCACCCGGCCCCTGTTATGTGGGACTGGCCCCCGGTGCGGGCGGCAAGGACAAGTGCTGGCCGCTGGCTCATTTCATCGCGGTAGCCCAGGCACAGCTGGCAAACGAACGGTTACCGGTCTTCTTTCTTGGCCCCGCGGAGCGCGACTGGCTGCAGCCTTTGCGTTCAGCAGTACCAAGGGCGCTCTTTCCGGAAAGTGATCCACGTGCCGACCTCCGCGGACCACTGCTCGCCATCGCCTTGGCAGCCAGGCTCCATCTTGGGCTCGCAAACGACTCCGGTGTCGGTCATCTGCTGGCCGCCGGCGGCAAACCGCTGGTGGCGCTGTTTGGACGCACGAATCCGACCAAGTTCGCCCCTCCGTACGGCGAGCGCGCTGTGATCCGTGCCCACGACTTCGGCGCACAGGGCGTGGCAGAAATCCCCGTGGCGCACGTGCTGCGCGTGATGGAGGACGTCCTTGGCGCAAGATAGCCCGCGACTGCTGTTCGTCACGCTCAGCAATATCGGAGATCTGGTTCTGACCACGCCGACTCTGGAGGCGCTGCACCAGGCCTGGCCAAACCATCTAATCGATATCGTCGCAGATGCCCGCTCCAGTGATCTTCTGCGCGCATGTCCCTACCTCGGAACGCTCTACCATCGAGACAAACGGGCGGGATGGGCTGGCACTCTGAAACTCATCGCCGCGCTTCGGGCAAACCGTTATACGGCGGTGGTGGACCTGCGCACGGACTTCCTGCCCTGGTTGTTGCGCACCAAAGCCCGCGCCGTACGCTGGCGGAGGGCCGCGCATGGCCCCCACGCCGCCGAACAGCACTTCGCCATCGCAGCAGGCATTCTGCCGCCCCGGGCGTCCATTCCCCTCGCCTGTGTCTGGACCACGCCCGAGGATGAAAACTTCGCGAAGGGGTGCCTTGCGTCCCTGCCCGGTTCGCGTCTTCTGGCACTGGCTCCGGGGGCAAACTGGCCCGGCAAGATTTGGCCGCAACTTCATTTCCAGGAAGTGTTGCGCCGGGCGGCCGGGCTTTTCTCAGGTGTCATCCTGCTCGGGAGCCGCCAGGACCGTGAAATCACCTCCGCGCTCAAGGGAACCTGCCCGCTGCCTGTGATTGATTTGGCGGGGACCACCACCCTGCGCCAGGCCGCTGCAGTGCTGGACGCCGCCAGCGTCTTCCTGGGCAATGACTCCGGCCTTGGCCACATCGCGGCTGCGCGGGGGATCCCGACTCTCACCTTGATTGGGCCGGGGCGCCCAGAGCGTTACCGGCCTTGGGGACCCCGAGCGCAGCTGCTGGAGGCTCCCCAACGCGATCTCACGCGTCTGTCCCCGGACCGCGTGCTTTCGGCTTTGCAGGAAATTCTTGCCTGACAGGTATCCCGCAGCGCAACACTTCCGGCTATCATGCGCGCCGCCGGGCTGACGAGATGAGAGGTCAGCCGCGAACGCAGAGGACACATCCATGGCCAAGTACCGTGAAAACTTCCATTTCACGCCGCGCGACATCGAGCTGATCGAAACCGCCTTGCGCAGCGAGCAGTCACGCCACGCACGGACCATTCTCGACGAGGCGCCGCCTTCGGAATTCAATTCCGCGGCGCGCGAAATCAACCATCTCCTGGCGAAAATCTTTCACCAGAAAGTTTTCTACTCCCAGGTCAAGCGGACGGGCTTCCCAGGCGGATGAACGACTATCAGGTCGTGCTGGAGCGGGACGGAAGACGGGAGACCGTAGAGCTGGTCGCCGAAAATATCCGGCAGATCGAGACACTGGTGCCCGAAGATGCCGATATCGTGGAAGTCAGGTTTCTGCGCGCGCGTGGATTCAGCTGTCGGCCTTTGGGTACGCTAAGACGCGGCGCCTGACGCTCACATTCTGGCGATGAGGTGCTCTTCGACGCGACACAGACGCTCCGCGCCCCAGTAGAGCTGACCGTCTACCCACCAGCTGGGGACGCCGAACACACCACGGGCCTCAGCTTCTTTGCGCAACTCAGCGAGTTGCGCAGCACCGTCGCTCGCCGCGTAGGGCATGAATTCCGTCGCGGGCAGTCCGCATTCTGCAAGCAGCGCCTCGATGACCGCGAGATTCTCTACATCGAGTTCGCGTAGCCAGAAGCGCCGGAACGCCTCTGCATGAAAAGTCCGGAAATCCCCGTGCCTTGTGGCGTAAAGAAACCCCAGATGGACGAGGTCGGTGTTCCAGATCTTGCGTGGACCGCGGATAGTGAGCCCGCGACGATTGGCTTCCCGCCGACAATCCATGTAGCTGTACCGAACCCGCCGCCACTGGTGCGGATTGCGCGTGCCGAGGGTGTCCTGCCCACGCTCATCCAGCGCGGCCTCGCCCAGATAATCACCAATCTGCAGTGTGTACGGCAGGCGCACGACGCGGCAGTCGAAGCGTGTTTCCAGGGCATCATTGGCCGCCTGCGCGAGATAGGCGTAGGGGCTCTTGTAGTCGAAATAGTGGATGACTTCCTTCATCGCGCCAGTCGCCGGTGACTCATCGGGTCTCGCCCAGATGTTGCGCGATCAGCGCCGCGATTCGCGTAGCTGCGTGGCCGTCACCGTAGACATGGGCCGGCACGGCGTGTGACCGGTAGAAGTCCGGATCAGTGACAAGACGCTCGGCAGCCTCTTCAATTTTCTGTGCATCCACTCCGACCAGAATCGCCGGTCCAGCGGCCACTCCTTCTCCACGCTCGGTCACGCGGCGCAATACAAGCACCGGTTTGCCCAGATCCGCACACTCCTCCTGGATGCCCCCGGAATCCGTCATCACGAACAAGCTCCTGTCCAGCAGATGGACGAAAGCAGCGTAATCCAGTGGTGGCAGCAGCTGGATATTGTCGTGGCCGGCAAGATGACGCTGAACCACCTCACGTACATTGGGGTTCAAATGCACCGGAAAAATGAAGGACAGCGAGGGATGTCGCGCAGCCAGGCTCGACAGAGCACGCATCATGCCTTCCATGTCTTCACCAAAACTTTCACGTCGATGACAGGTGATAAGCACGAACGGTGTGGTAAGCAGTTCGAGCAATCCTGGATTGTCTGCGAGCGAAGTCTGTTCCATCGGGCGTTGCAGAGCCATGCGCAGCGCGTCCACCGCAGTATTGCCGGTGACGAAGATGCGCTCCGCCGGCACGCCCTCGCGCAACAGGTTTTCCCGCGCGCGTTCGGTGGGTGCGCAATGCAGGTCGGCCAGATCGGCGGTCATCCGCCGATACATCTCTTCCGGATAGGGTGAGAATTTGTCACCGGTACGCAGGCCGGCCTCCACATGCACGACCATCGTTTTGTGTATGAAACCGGCCAGCGCGCCGACGAAGGTACTGCAGGTATCCCCCTGCACGATCACGCAGTCGGGTTGCCTCTTTGCAAGCACCGCCGAGATGGCCGGCAACATGGCGCCGACAAGCTCGGCCTGCTGCTGTCCCTCGCGCATCAGATCAAGATTGTGATCCGGCGCCAGCGCAAAGACGTCGAGTGCAGAGGCGAGCATCTCCCTGTGCTGGCCGGTCGACAGCAGCTCCACGCGAAATTCGCCATGTTGGCGCAGTGCCTGATGCACCGGCGCAAGCTTGATGGCCTCCGGTCGTGTGCCAACCACGATGAGCGCGGTTTTGGTCAAGGGGCTTTCCTGTGTTGCGGGGAAAGGACCTCACCGTAGACGCGCGCCGTCTGTTCCGCAATCCGGGCCCATGAAAATTCCCGCTCGACGCGTGCGCGTGCCGCGTCCCCCATCAGTCTGGA
>JBDLQR010000360.1:0-2735 GCA_039800485.1 Pseudomonadota bacterium | reverse complement strand
ATGCCAGGTGGCCTACCGTATGCTGCAGGCGGGTGTATTCAGCCTGCTCTGGCGTCAGCGGAGGTGGGCGCGGGTACACGTGTAGACACACCAACTGCACGCAGCAAGGGAGAAGCTTCATGAACAAGCACGCACTCGGGACTCAATCCCCAGCCCCCGGAATCCCATCACTCTTGGTCGTTCTTTTGAGCCTTATGCTCATCACAGGCTTGGCGACTGCCAACGACCTGACAACGATGCTGAACAACACCGTGGCCGGCCTCAAGACAACCATCACGGCCAAGGGGATATGCGCTAAGAATGGGTGGCGCGTGGATTCCGCTGGCAGACAGCTGGACACTCCCTGTCGCGGTGTGACGGTGACTTGTCCTGTGGGGTACGTGCCCTTCGGCTTGAGAAAACCATACACTGATTGCAGAGTTGAGTCGTCCGCAAATCCTCCCCGGTATGGGGTCGGAGAAGAGGTCCAACTCTCGATCAATAACCGCACTGCCACTTGCAACACCGATCGGAGCGTGGTGCCCGCTGGCTACACCCCGCACTGCTATTACTATGGGCTGCTTCCTGGCGAGCTGGCAGTTGTTGAGAACCGGTACTACTGCGAGCTCCCTGTCTGCAACGGCAGTAATGCACCCTGCAAACCGGACAATACCTACAAGGTTCAACTGCGTGGTGTAACGAGCAGTACGCCCGTTTGCGCGAGACCCGCCTACATCAACAACGGAGCGAATGCCTCTTGTGCTGCCGAGAACATCAGTGTGAGCGCCAAGTGCATCAAGAGGCCGAGTGATGCGGCTTTGCAGCAGTTGGGAATTGACATCACGCAATAGACGCCCGGCGAAGCCGGAACCGAAGCGCTTGCAAGGTCCCAAACTTAAACCGGGCCGACACTCCTCAACCGCGATGCTGAGCACGCAGCCTGCTTCCCGCTGGGATTACGCGACTGCCGCTCATCTGCTTAACCGTGCCGGGTTCGGCGGCACACCTCATGACATTGAACAGCTGGTACATCTCGGCGTTACAGAAGCCGTAGCGTCGCTGGTGGATTACGAGCAGTTCGAAGATCGAACGCCTTCCCCTGCGTGGGCCAAACCTGACCCTGAGCGCGCCTCACGTATGCGTGCAGCCCGACGGGCGGGGCCGGCGGAAAACCGGCGCGTTGTTCAGGAAGATCAGCACATTCAGCGCCATCGACTGCTCGATCTGCGGCACTGGTGGTTGCGACGGATGCGGAAGGGTTCCCGACCCCTGCAGGAAAAGATGACCTTGTTCTGGCACAGCCACTTCGCGACCAGCTTTCGCAAGGTGCGCGACGCCTACCTCATGTGGGGACAGAACGAGACCTTGCGGACTCATGCCACAGGCAACTGGGGGACTCTGGTTCTAGCTGCGGCACAAGAGCCGGCCATGCTCATTTACCTCGATCAAGCCCAGAGTCGGCGCGGCAAGCCAAATGAGAATCTTGCGCGGGAGCTGATGGAGCTTTTCACCCTGGGTGAGGGGCACTATTCCGAACAGGATGTGCTGGAGGCCGCGCGAGCATTGACAGGGTGGAGCCTGGACAAGAGCCGCCTTCAGTTTCAGTGGCGCCCTAAGCTGCATGATGCAGGCGAGAAGAATCTCTTCGGGCGGCAAGGAACTTTCGACGGCGAAGATCTGGTGAAGCTCCTGGTTGAGCAGCCACAGTCTGCCCGCTTCCTGACCGCGAAACTCTGGAGCTTTTTTGCGGGGTCGGCGCCAACCCCAAAAGTACATGACGCGTTGACCAGCGCTTTCACTGAGAGCGGCGGTAACATCAAGGAGTTGTTGCGGCTCATCTTCTCCAGCGAAGACTTCTACGCGCCGAACATTCAACGTGCCCAGGTCAAAAGTCCGGTGCAGTGGCTGGTTTCTGCCTGCCGACAACTTGAACTCCCGCTGCCGCCTCCCCTGCTGAGCGCGAGGATCACAGCAGCACTGGGCCAGGACCTCTTCCTGCCACCCAGCGTCAAAGGTTGGGATGAAGGCTTGGCTTGGATAAGTACGGCCCACCTGCAGACACGGTATCGGCTTGCCGGGCCGCTGGTGCGAGGCCAGCGTGAGGCTCTGAGGGAAATCGTTCTGGTAATGCCCGAGGGCTCGATGGCTGGAAACGGTGACATACAGCTGCCGAAACTTCCTTCAGCCAGAGTGAATGCCTTGTTCACGGCAGATGAACTCGCCGATCGAACAAAACTTCTCGAGGCGATGGAGCAGCGCTTGCTGCAGGGTCGCCTGCAGGAACCGAGAAGGGGGGCGCTCAAGCGGAATCTGGAGATACGAAAGGCGCTGGACGCGGATAGCGTGCGAGAACTCCTGACGGGCGTCATGATGTCCCCCGAATACCAGCTGTGCTGAGCGGCCATGCGCAATCCATTTGACCCAAGAAGGCGCGCATTGCTGCGCCATGCGCTGCATGGAGGCATGCTCGGCCGAGCAATGCCGGCAATCTTGGGTCAGGCGCTCCTCGCAACGCACGCCCGGGCCAGTGCAAGTGATCGGATCCTCATCCTGTTACAGCTGGCCGGCGGCAATGACGGCCTGAATACCGTAGTGCCGTATACCGATGACCACTATCACCGCGCCCGGCCCAAACTCGGCTTGCGGGGCAAGGACACCCTCCACCTTAACGATGAGGTTGGCCTTCATCCCGCACTCACAGGTCTGCGTGATCTCTATGAGGAGGGCCAGCTCTCCATCGTGCAGGGCGTTGGTTA
>JBDLQR010000359.1:0-2644 GCA_039800485.1 Pseudomonadota bacterium | reverse complement strand
GGAACGCGTGCTGGATGGATTGCTGCCTCCGCCGCGCGGCATCGAGGCGGCGGGGGGAGAGGATGCGTCCGGAACGCGGCAGCGTTTCCGCAAGATGCTGCGCGAGGGCAAGCTCGACGACAAGGAAATCGAGATCGAGATCTCCCAGTCGCAGCTTGGCGTCGAGATCATGGCTCCGCCCGGCATGGAGGAAATGACCAGCCAGCTGCAGAGCATGTTCCAGAATCTGGGGGCGGGCCGTCGTCGCACACGGCGTCTGCGTATTCCCAATGCCTTCAAGCTGCTGATTGATGAGGAGGCCGGCAAGCTCATCAACGAAGAGGACATTCGCGGTCGCGCCATCGACAATGTGCAGCAGAACGGCATCGTATTCCTTGATGAGATAGACAAGATCGCCAGACGGGGCGAGGTCAGCGGGGCTGATGTCTCGCGCGAGGGCGTCCAGCGCGATCTCCTGCCGCTGGTCGAAGGCTGCGCCGTCACCACCAAGTACGGCACGGTGCGCACCGACCACATCCTGTTCATCGCCTCGGGCGCGTTTCATCTCTCCAAACCGGCCGACCTCATTCCGGAACTGCAGGGACGGCTGCCCAACCGGGTGGAACTGGAACCGCTGGGCGTGGAAGATTTCGTGCGGATTCTCACCGAGCCGAGTGCCTCGCTGACAGATCAGTACCGCGCCCTGCTGGGCACGGAAGGAGTCGACCTCAGCTTCAGCGCTGACGGCGTGCGACGGATCGCGGAAATCGCCCATCACGTCAACGAGCGCAGTGAGAACATCGGTGCGCGGCGCCTGCATACGGTGATGGAGCGCCTCCTGGAAGCCTTGTCCTTCGTCGCACCCGAGGGTCTGCAGACCGAGGTACATATCGATGCCGCCTATGTGGACCGTTACCTCGGCGAGCTCGTGAAGGACGAAGACTGGGCTCGCTATATCCTTTGAGAAAGACAGCGCAATGGCACATTACCAACCCACGAATCTGGTCCTGCACCAGCTCTCCCGCATCCTCGAAGTGAGTTTCGAGGATGGGGCGACCTGGCGTCTGCCCTGCGAGTATCTTCGGGTGTATTCGCCCTCAGCCGAGGTGCGCGGGCATGGCCCGGGCCAGGGAACCCTGCAGACCGGCAAGGAAGAAGTGAACATCGACGACATCGAACCGGTCGGCAATTATGCGGTGCGCCTGGTGTTTGACGATGGTCACAACTCGGGCCTCTACACCTGGGACTACCTCTACCTGCTCGGGAAGCAGTACGACCACAACTGGAAGGAATACCTCGCGGCCCTGAGCGAGGCGGGCCATACCCGCAAGGCGCGCGCGGATGGCTGATCCGGGCACAGAGGGCGCGCGCGGAGAGGAAACCGATTTCGGGTTCGAGCGCGTGCCCGCCGGCGAAAAGACGGCGCGCGTGAGGCATGTCTTTGAATCCGTGGCGAGCCGCTATGACCTCATGAACGACCTCATGTCCGCCGGTCTGCATCGCTGGTGGAAGCGCTTCACGGTGGCGTCGATGGCGGCGCGTCCCGGTCAGCGTGTGCTCGATCTGGCTGGCGGATCGGGCGACCTCACGCGCCTGCTCGCGCAACAGGTGGGAACGACCGGCGAAGTGGTGCTGGCCGACATCAACGACAGCATGTTGAGGGTGGGCCGTGATCGGCTGTGTGACGACGGACTGGTAGACAATGTACGTGTGGTACAAGCCAACGCCGAGGCCCTGCCTTTCGGTGATCGTCATTTCGACCGCGCGACCATCGCCTTCGGTCTGCGCAATGTCACCTGGAAAGACCGCGCGCTTTCCGAGCTCTACCGCATCCTTAAGCCGGGCGGCCGCCTGTTCATCCTCGAATTCTCACAAGTGCAGGCCCCGGCACTGGCCCGACTCTACGATCTCTATTCCCTGCACGTGTTACCGAAGCTGGGCCGGTGGGTGGCGCGTGATGAGGCCAGCTATCGATATCTCGCAGAATCGATCCGCATGCACCCACCCCAGGAGCGCCTGCTCGAAATGATGCAGGAGGCTGGCTTCGAGCGCTGCAAATACCACAACCTGACCGCCGGTGTTGTCGCGGTTCATGAAGGAATGCGGCTGTGATTTCCAGACTGCCTGAACTGATTTCCCGGGAGCAGCTGCTGATGAGCCTGTCGCGGGCGATCATGCAGGTGCTGCGCACCGATTCGCTTGCGACCGCGCGCCTGCAGGCACTTGCCGGAAGAGTGATCGGGATCAGGATCACCGGCATCGAGACTGCAATTTTTGCCGCGGTGGACGAAGACGGACTGCTGCTGGCGCGGGAAACACTGCGTGAGCCTGATGTCGTGCTGAGCGGGCGCGTCGCGGATTTTGCGGCGTTTGCCCAGGCCCGCCAGGCCCCCGGGACGCTGCCTGCAGGTGCCTTGAAAATCCAGGGGGATCTGGCGACGGCACAGGCTGTGCAGCGCCTGCTCGATGAACTGAATCTCGATTGGGAAGCCCTGCTCGCTGAGCGCGTGGGAGAGGTTGCCGCCCGCCAGATTGGTCGTGGCGTGCGACGCGGCGTGACCTGGCTGCGGCAGACCGCAGAGGCGCTGCAGGCAGACATTCCTGCCTGGTTGCAGGACGAACGCAGGCTGGTGCCGGCAGCGGACGAAGTTGAAACCCTGTCCCG
>JBDLQR010000358.1:0-8002 GCA_039800485.1 Pseudomonadota bacterium | reverse complement strand
CTGCTACACAGGCGGCTTCACACTCAATGCACTCGCCGGCGGGGCCCGGCAGGTGATGGCAATCGATGCGTCCGAGCATGCGCTCGCCTTGGCGCGCAGCCATGTCGAACTCAATGGCTTGAATGCGGAACGCGTGGATTTTGCCGAGGACGATGTCTTCAAGCGGCTCAGAAAACTGCGTGATCAGGCGCGCGCATTCGATCTCATTGTGCTCGACCCTCCGAAATTTGCGCCTACCGCGGCCATGGCCGAACGTGCCGCACGCGGTTACAAGGACATCAACCTGCTGGCGCTCAAACTGCTGAAGCCGGGTGGCCTGCTGTTCACCTTTTCCTGCTCGGGCGGGATCTCGCGCGACCTGTTCCAGAAGATCGTGGCCGGAGCAGCGAGTGATGCGGGACTGCCCGCGCAGATAGTGCGTGGACTCGGACCGTCGGCCGATCATCCGGTGGCGCTCGCTTTTCCCGAGGGGGATTACCTCAAGGGTTTGCTGGTGCAGATCCCGGGCTGAGATTCAGACTCGATTAAGTTCGGCGGGCAGAGGATGCGTGTGCGCGGTAACCCTCACGACACATTGAAAGGAGTCAGGCTCATGCGCACGTTTGATCTCAAACACCGGATTGTTCCGGCCAGCCTGGTCGCAATGCTCGGCCTTGGCATCGCAAGCCAGGCTGCGGCTGATCCCTACTGGCGCGGTCATCGCTGCCAGACGCCCTACTATGCACCGCCGGTCGCGAACCACTACTACTATCCGCCTCAACCGCAGGTGGTGTACGTGCAGGCGCCGCCCGTGGTGGTCCATGCGCCGCCCGTGGTGCAGGAAGTTCATCATGTCTACACCGCTCCTGCGCCCGTCTACGGTGGAGCCTATGTCCAGAACACCTATGGCCAAGGCTACTATGGCGCGCCGCGTGGTAACCGGGTGCTGAGCAGCGCCGTGCTGGGCGCGGCCGGAGGTTTTCTCGGCTCCCAGGTTGGCAGTGGCAGTGGACGGGCTGCGGCGACTGCTGCAGGCGCAGTTGCCGGCTGGTTGCTCGGCGGAAATCTCGCCTACTGAGGCCGCTCTCGGAGACAATGCGCGGCAGCGAGCGCTGCTGCGCATTTTCCGGGAGTTTCATCATCGTGTTCAAAAGGCTCATCGGCCTGTTGGTGCTTGCGGCGGCCTTCCTGCTGGCTTCCTCCCTTGGCGGGCTGGTGCACTCCGTGGTGCGGGAACTGCCCACCGCCTCGCGGCACCGGATCTACTGGCTGGTGGGCGCAAGCCTCGCCTGCTTCGCGGCGGCTGCAGCGCTACGGGCGCGGCGTCGCCGCGCGCTGCGCGCCCGTGAAGCCTCCCCGCTTGACGCCCCCTGATCCGCCCCCTACCTTGGCCCGGCCGCAGCGGATACCCACACCGGTATCCCATCGCAAGACACCAGAAAACAACTATCGGCCAGCTCTCTGGCCGCGGAGGCCCCGCTCATGAAACTGATCCACTCTTTCGGCCCCAACCCGCGCGTGGTGCGCATGTTCCTCGCAGAAAAAGGCCTGAACCTGCCCAGCGAAGAAGTCGACATTCTCGCCGGCGCCAACCGTCAGGAAGGCTTCCTCCAGCGCAACCCGGGCGGCCAGTCCCCGGCGCTGGAGCTCGATGACGGCACCGTGATCGCGGAAACCGCGGTGATCTGCGAATACGTGGAAGAGAAACATCCCGCGCCCGTGCTGATTGGCAACACGGCCGAGCAGCGCGCCCATGCCCGCACCTGGCAGCGTCGCGTGGAGCTCGGCATCACCGAGTTCATCTACAACGCCTTCCGCTATGCCGAGGGCTATGAGATGTTCAAGAACCGCGTGCATTGCATCCCGGCCGCCGCGCCTGAGATGAAAGTGGCGGCGCAGGAAAAGCTCGCATGGCTGGATGGCCTGATAGGCAGCAAGCCTTTCATCTGCGGTGATGCCATCCGCTTCGTGGATATCACGCTCTACTGCTGTCTGGATTTCGCCAAGGATGTGGGACAGCCCCTCAATCCTGCGCTGAAAAACCTGAACGCCTGGTTCCAGCGCATGGACGCCCGCCCGAGTGCCGCGGCAAGCCTGCACCCGGCCTCCGGCCAGGTGAAGATGCGCGGCTGATCGCCCGCCCCCTGCGGGGACGCTGTTGGCGTTCCCGCAGGACTCTCAGCGAATCACCGCTGCGCTGCGCAAGCCAGCGATTCCCTCTTCCGAGTAGCCGAGTGAGTGCAGGATTTCCTCGGTGTGCTGTCCAAGGGTGGCTACCCAGGGTTTGACGGCGGCCTCCGTCGCCGAAAACTGCATGGGCGTATTCGGCACCGGCAAGGGGCCGGCCGCGTCCACCAGTTCGGTGATCATGCCCCGGTGCCCAAGCTGCGGGTCAGTCAATGCCGCGCGGAGATCACGGTAGGGTGATACGGGCACGCCGGCGGCTTCGAGGCACGCCACAACCTGTGCCGTGGTCTGCCCCGCCATCCACTCCCCCACCAGGCTGATCAAATCTGCGTACCAGTGCATCCGCTCCGCAGTGCGCGAGAAGCGCGGATCCTTCTTCAATGCCGGCTGCCCCATGGCGTCAGCCAGGGCCTCGAAATGGCGTTGTGACAGCAGGATCACCAGCGCGAAACCGTCACAGGTTGCGAGCGGCCCGTACAGTCGCTCGCGTCCGTCCGGATTCAGCATCTGCTGGAAATCCTTGTGCATGGTGGCGAGCAGCGCATCGTGCATGGCGATGTCGATGAACTGCCCTTCCCCGGTGCGCGCACGATGAAACAGGGCCGCCATGATGGCGCCGTGCGCCTGCAGTGCCGCCGTGGTGTCCGCCACCGGCAGCCCCATGTTGAGCGGCTTGGTGAGCCCGGGCTGGTAACCAAGCGTCACGTTCTCGTAGCCGCTCCACGCCTGCACGATGGGGGCAAAGGCCGGGCGATCTGCTGCCGGTCCGGTCTGCCCGTAACCGGAGATGGAACACATCACGAGATCGGGTTTGTGCGCCCGCAGGTTGGCGTAGTCGAGTCCGAGCCGCGCCATCACGCCGGGGCTGAAATTCTCCACCACCACGTCCATGCGCGGCAGCAGACGCAGGATGATCTCGCGCGCGGCGGGTTTCTTGAGGTCGAGGCTGAGGCAGCGCTTGCCGCTGTTCAGTTGGCTGAAGAGCGCACTCACGCCGTTGCGAAAGGGCGGGCCATGGCGCAGCAACTCGCCTTCGGGGGGTTCCACCTTGAGCACCTCGGCACCGAGATCCGCCATAAGGCGGGTGGCATAAGGCCCGGCTATGACGGCCGTGAAGTCGAGCACCCGGATACCGTCGAGGATCCCCGGCTTCCCGGCGCTCCCCGGAGTGTTCACAGGGCGCCTTCCACCAGGCGTGCGCCCTGTGCGTCAGGCACGATCTCCAGTCGGCGGTCGTGGTGCCGGGCGACGGAAGTGCGATGCGCGATGCTCACCAGGGTCGTCCGCGGCAGCCGTTCGCGCAACAGGCTGTAGAGCGCCTGCTCGGTGGCCTCATCCAGCGCCGAGCTTGCTTCGTCCAGGAAGAGCCAGTCAGGCTTGTTGAGCAGCGCACGCGCAAACGCGAGTCTTTGCTGCTCGCCGATGGAGAGCCGATGCGCCCAGTGATCCGACTCATCCAGGCGGGTGGCGAGCGCGGGCAACAGACAGTCACGGAGGGCGGCCTGCAGCACCTCATCCGTGAAGGATTCGCTGAAGGCTGGATAGGCCACCGCATCGCGCAGCGGACCGATTGGGAGGTAGGGCTGCTGGGGCAGGAACATCAGGCGCGCACCTTCCGGCACCTCGACCGTGCCGTCCCCGAAGGGCCAGATCCCGGACAAGGCACGGAACAGCGTGCTCTTGCCGATGCCTGAAGGACCGGTGATGAGGGTATGTTCGCCGGGCTTCAATGAGACGCCGGTGCGGCCCAGCAGGGTATCCCCCGTGGGCAGGCGCAGCGTGGCGTCCCGCAGTGCCAGCACACCATCCGGCGCGACCGTGCGCTGGATGCCCTCGCCAACGCGGCTCTGTTCGCGCGCCTCGGCGAGTGCTTCATGGAAGGTGGTGAGACGGTTCAGCGTCGCGCGCCACTGGGCAATTTCGCCGTAGGCTGTCACGAACCAGGACAGGGCACGCTGGACCTGACCAAAGGCCGAGGAGGTCTGAAAAATGACCCCGAACTCTATCTTGCCGAGGAAGTAGCGCGGTGCCACCACCACGATGGGAAAGATGATGGCCAGCTGCTGGTAACCGAACTGGAACCAGGTGAGGCGCTTGGAGTAGATCATCAGGCGCAGGAAGTTCTGCCACACATCCTGGAAGCGGCGCATGAGGTTCCGTTTTTCATCAGGCTCGCCGGCATAGGCTGCGATGCTTTCGGCATTCTCGCGCACACGGATGAGACCGAAACGGAAGTCCGCCTCGAAGCGCTGCTGGTTGAAGTTGAGTCCGGTCAGTGCAGCGCCCACTTTCTGGGTCAGCCATGAGCCCACCACCGCGTATACCAGGGCCACCCACATCATGTAGCCATGCACCACGATGCCATCGCCCACGGGAATCGTGAGCGGACCGGAGAGCGTCCAGAGAATGTTGGCAAAGGTCACCAGGGTGACCACGGAACTCATGAAATCAAGACCGAGCGACAGTGTCAGGCCGGCAAAGTCCTTCAGATCTTCCTGGATGCGCTGATCGACGTTGTCGGTACCGGCGGATTTGAGTTCCAGGCGGTAGTGCACACGATCCTTCAGCCAGCCATCCAGATACTGGTCAGTCAGCCAGCGCCGCCAGCGCAGTTGCAGCAGCAGGTTGAGATAGCGGTTGTAGCCGGCCACCACGATGTACACCGCGGCCAGAAAGCTGAACCACAGAATCAGCGTCCAGAAGTCCTCGACATTCTTTTTTTCGAGTGCGTTGTAGAAATCCTTGTACCAGCTGTTGAACAGCACATCCATGTAGACCATGAACAGCGCAAGGCCGATCACGGACGCCAGCAGCCCGCGAGCGACCCAGCGATCCTCCGAAGACCAGTAGGGCCTGGCGATGGCCCAGGCCTTGCCCAGGGTGCCGCGGCCGGCAAGCGAGACGTGTGAAAGTGCATTCATGGCTGTCTGATTGCTCCGGCGGGTCAGGACTGATGGAAAGGATGGCGCGCGGACCGGGCGGCTGGTCAGGCGCCTTGGCTGTCATCAAGGGTGGCGAAGAGTTCCTGGGCTGTGCGGAACGCGTCTACCGCTGCCGGCATGCCACAGTAAACCGCAGCCTGCAGGAAGATCTCGCGGATTTCCGCGCGTGTGAGTCCGTTGTTGAGCGCACCGCGCAGGTGGATCCTGAGCTCGTGCGGGCGGTTGAGCGCGATCAGCATGGCCACTGTCATGAGGCTGCGGTCACGCAGGGAAAGTCCCTCGCGGGTCCACACCGTGCCCCAGGCATTCTCGGTGACGAGTTCCTGCAACGGGGCGCTGAAGTCGGTCACGCCGGCCATGGCCTTGTCCACGTACTCCGCCCCCAGCACTGCCCGGCGTACTTTCATGCCCGCGTCGAATTTTGCGCTGTTGCTCATGATGCGTCTCCGTTTGCTGCGGCAGGTGCTAGAGCCAGCCGCGACGTTTGAAAAACCAATAGGTGCCAAGGGCCGAAAGCAGCATGAGCCCGAGCGCCATGGGATACCCCTTGGACCACCCGAGCTCGGGCATCCACTCGAAATTCATGCCATAGACACTCGCCACCAGGGTGGGTGGCATGAAGATGACCGCGGCCACCGAAAAGATGCGGATGATTGCGTTCTGCTCGATGTTGATCATGCCGAGGATGGCGGAAAGCTCGAAATTGATATTACCCGCCTGGAAATTGGTGTGATCGACGAGGGACTGCACGTTCTGCAGCAGCACCCCTGCCCGCTTGTGAAAAGCCCGGCTGAATTCGAAGCTGAGCGCCGGCCGGCTGACATAGCCAAGCAGGCGGGCAAGGCTGGACAGCGACGCCCGGGCCCGGGCCAGCAATACCTGATCGAACTCGAGCCGCCGCAGCATGGCGGCGTGATCAGGGCGTCGGCGGCGACGCGCGGGTTCCGGGTTGAGCACCTCGTGTGAGAGCTGGTCCAGATCTCCGCCCACCGTATCGATGTTGAGGGCGATGCGCTCCAGCAGTGTCTCGATCAGTCCGAGGAGCACGTGTTCTCCACTCTCTGCCAGTGCCGGTTGCCGCTGCGCCCGCTCGGCGAACAAGGCGAGGGCCTTGGGGTTCGCATAGCGGACCGTGATCAGCCGCTGCGGCGTCAGCACGAAGGCAAGATGGTCGGAACGGGGATACTCGGAATCCGAATTCACCACCACGAGGGCGGTGAGATACAGGGCGCCATCGCGCTCATGCAGCCGACTTGATTCCTCCAGCACACGCAGTTCATCCCGGTTCGGCAGTTCCAGTCCCAGCAGGTGCTCCACATGCAGCTCTTCCTCCTCGGTGGGCGAGAGGAGATCGATCCAGCAAGCGTCACGCAGGTGGCTGGCCGTGATGAAACCCTGGTGGGCCTGCAGTCCCTCGGACTGGACGCAGAGTGTGGTGATCACGCGGGGCGCATGTGCTGGAAGGCGGTCGCACGCGACACTCCATTGCATCCTTGCGCGCTCTCCGGTGCGCAGACCCTGCGCAAGAGGCGGGCTTCAAGACACACTGGCTCGAACAGGATGGCGTGCCACATGACGGGTTCCCCGGCAGGACGAGGCATGGGTGTGCCGCCCCGCGAACGAAGGTCTACACTGGTCTACACTAAGGGGCTTCGGGCACATTCCGTCGCCCGCCAGACCGTCGAAATTGGAGCACGCATGAAGATCTACGACAAGTTCTACATCAATGGCGCCTGGGTCGCCCCGCATGGCAAAGGCACCATGGATGCCCTCTGCGCATCCACCGAGGAGATCGCCACCCGCATCCCTGAGGGCATCGCCGCCGATGCCAACGACGCCGTCGCGGCCGCCCGCGCCGCCTTCGAGGGCTGGTCGAAGACACCGGTCGCCACGCGCATCGCGTTGCTGGAGAAGATTGCGGCAGGTATGGAAGCCCGCAAGCAGGACGTGGCGCTCGCCATTGCCACCGAAGTCGGCATGCCGATCAAGATGGCGAGTGCGATCCAGGCCTCACTGCCGATTGGCGCCGCGCGTACCTATGCAGAGCTCCTGAAGACCTATCAGTTCGAAGAAACCGTCGGCACCTCCCTGGTGGTGCGTGAAGCCATTGGCGTGGTGGCTGCCATCACGCCCTGGAACTTCCCCATCAACCAGATCATGCTGAAGGTGGCGCCGGCGCTGGCCGCGGGCTGCACCGTGGTGCTGAAGCCCAGCGAAGTGGCGCCCAGCACTGCTTTCATCCTCGCCGAAGTCCTGCACGAAGCCGGCCTGCCCAAGGGCGTATTCAATCTGGTCACGGGTTATGGCCCGGTCATCGGTGAAGTACTCGCCTCCCATCCCGAGGTGGACATGGTGTCCTTCACCGGCTCCACCCGTGCCGGCCGCCGGGTGGCCGAGCTCGCAGCCCAGACCATCAAGCGCGTCGCGCTGGAACTGGGTGGCAAGTCACCGCATGTGATCCTGGAAGACGCCGATCTCGAAAAGGCCGTCAAAGCCGGCGTGAACGAGTGCTATCTCAACTCCGGACAGGCCTGTATCGCACCCGCCCGCATGCTCGCGCCGAAGTCGAGGTACGAGGAAGTAGTGCAACTCGCCAAGAAGGTTGCGGAGAGCTTCACGGTGGGCGACCCCATCCACGGCGATGTGAAGCTCGGGCCGGTCATTTCTGGCCTGCAGCGTGACCGCATTCGCGGCTACATCCGCAAGGGCGTGGAGGAAGGTGCCCGCCTCGTGACCGGCGGAGCGGAAGCGCCGGAGGGCCTGGACAAGGGCTTCTACGTCAAGCCGACGGTCTTTGCCGATGTGAACAATGACATGACCATCGCGCGCGAAGAGATCTTCGGGCCCGTGCTCACGATCATTCCCTTCGACGATGAAGCCGACGCCGTGCGCAT
>JBDLQR010000357.1:0-7161 GCA_039800485.1 Pseudomonadota bacterium | reverse complement strand
TTGCGCCGCTGCATCTCTGCCACGCAATCCGGCGCAAGAATGTCCGACGTCTCGCCGCGGATGACCAGCGTGGGGATGCTGCTCAGCCCCGCGAAGGCCGGCCACAGATCGGGCGTGGGCGCATCCGGATCCCGCTGCAGGCTCTGGGCGATGGCGGGGTCATGGGCCAGTCGCGGCACACCCCCCGGCCCATCCTGATACAGCTTGCGTGTGAAGCGCTTCCAGTCTTCTTCTTTCCAGTGCGGAAAGACATGGCCATTCAGGGCCTGCACCCGCGCCTCTGCTGCAGCCCAGGACTCCACCGGCGGAACCTTGCCGACATAGCTGCGGATACGATCGAGGCCACGCGGGTCGATCACCGGACCGATGTCATTCAGCACCACCGCGCGAAAACGCTGGGGCTGCATGGCGGACATGATCATGCTCATGATGCCGCCCATGGAAGTTCCGATCGCCATCACGCTGCCGAGACCGAGCAGATCGAGCAGCGTGTACATGTCCCGCACGTAGACCAGCGGGTTGTAATTGAGCGGCTCCGGATCCCAGGCGGACTCTCCACGGCCGCGCTGCTCCACGGCGATTACCCGATAGTCAGCCTGCAGGGCTTGCGCCAGTTCAGCGAAATCAGCCGCGTTGCGGGTAAGCCCGTGCATGCAGAACACCGTGGCCCGGGGCGATGCATGGGGATAGTCGCGTGCATGGAGTTTCAGGCCGTCTGCGGCGGTGTACCAGATATCCTCGTAGCCCGGCATGGCAGTGCTCTCGTCAGGAAGGGAGGTGATGACTTTACGCCATCCCGCGGATTTTGGCCTATGCTTCGACTGGATTTCCGATAGGGGGCGCCACCATGCCACTCAGCTTCCGTCCGCTGCATCCCTTGTTTGCTGCCGAGGTGAGCCCGCTCGATCTGCGCACCGCAGAAGATCCGCAGACGCTGGCTGACATCCGGCAGGGGATGCATGAGCATGCCGTGCTGGTGTTTCGCGACCAGCAACTCGACGATGCCTCCCAGCTCGCGTTTGCCCAGCGGCTGGATGGTGTCCTCCACAGCAAGACCGGTGTCTCGGCCATGACCGGCAATCGCTTCGGCAACGAGGCGCTGACGGACATCTCCAACCTGGATGAGGCCGGCGAGGTGCTGCCGGCAGATGATCGTCGTCGGCAATACGGACTTGCCAACCGGCTCTGGCATACCGACGCATCCTTTGTCGATCCGCCGGGGCGCTATTCGCTGCTGTCCGCACGCGCGATCGCGCCGGATGCGCCGCCGACCGAGTTTGCGGACATGCGCGCCGCCTGGGACGATCTCACGCCGGCGCGTCAGGCGTCGCTCGAACCGTTGGAAGCGCATCATTCGATTGCCTATTCGCGCCAGGTCCTCGGTTTCGAGTTTTCGGCGGAGGAAGCAGAAAAACTGAAGGGCGTGGTGCAGCCGCTGGTGAGGACCAATCCGGTGACCGGGCGCAAGGCGCTCTACCTCGCTTCACATGCCTCTCGCATCCTTGGCTGGTCCCTGCCGGAAGGTCGGCTCCTGCTGCTTGATCTGATGGAGCACGCCACGCAGAGCCGATTCGTATTCAGCCATCAGTGGCGCAATGGCGATCTCGTCATCTGGGACAACCTGCAGACCATGCATCGCGCGCGCCCGTTTGATGACGCGCGCCAGAAGCGCGATCTGCGCCGCGTGACTACGCTGGCTATGCCCCTTGGTGCTGCATCGCATGCAGCCGGGCATACAGGCCACCCTGGCGGATGAGGCTTGCGTGGTCGCCCTGCTCTACCAGGCGACCCTGTTCCAGCACCAGAACGCGATCCACGCCTTCGATGGTGGAAAGCCTGTGCGCCACGATGAGGCAGGTGCGCCCCTGGCGCAGCACGCCCAGGGCTTCCTGGATGCGGCGTTCCGATTCGGAATCCAGTGCCGAGGTCGCTTCGTCCAGAATCAGGATGGGCGCGTTCTTGAGCAGCGCCCGGGCGATGGCAAGGCGTTGGCGCTGGCCCCCTGAGAGGCGCAGACCGTTGTCGCCTATCTCCGTCTCGAAGCCCTGCGGCAAAGTCTCCACGAATTCCGTCACGAAGGCTGCACGCGCCGCGGCAAGTACGTGTTCGCGTGGTGCATCGCGCAGCGCGCCATAGGCAATGTTGTTGTAGAGCGTGTCATTGAACAGCACCACATGCTGTCCGACGTAGGCAATCTGACGCCGCAGTTCGCGTAGCGAGAGGTGCTTGAGTGGCTCGCCATCGAGCAGGATTTCGCCCTTGCTCGGCTCATAGAAGCGCGGGAGCAGATTCACCAGTGTGGTCTTGCCACTGCCCGAGGGGCCGACCAGGGCCACGGATTCGCCGGCCTCGATCACCAGATCCAGATCCTTGAGCACGCTTTTCTCGCCATAGGCCGTACTGACATGCCGGAACTCGAGACGTCCCTTCACCCTGGTGAGTGATCGGCCACCCTGGGCCTCGGGGGGCTCATCGATGAGATTGAAGATGCTCTCTGCCGCGGCAAGACCGCGCTGCAGGTATTCGTTCATGCTGGTCAGTCGTTTCACCGGTGGCAGCAGCATTGCCGTGGCGGTGACAAAAGACACGAAGTCGCCGCGCGACATCACACCCTGCGCCGCCTCACGCAAGGCCATCACCATCATCAGGCCGACGGCGAGCGCGATCAGTGCCTGCACCACAGGTTCCGTTGCGGCATTGGTGCCGATGACTTTCATCTGGAACTGGCGTGCGGCATTGATCGCGCGATCGAAGCGCGCAGTCTCGTACGCCTCGCCACCATAGATGCGGATATCACGGTTACCTTCCAGCGCCTCTTCGAGCACTGCGTTCACCTGACCCATGCTGCCCTGCAGGCGACGGCTCATTTCCCTCAGGCGTCCGGATACCTTGCGGATCACCCAGCCGACCGGCGGTGCGAGGATGAGCAGGAAGACCTCCAGTCGCCAGTTGATGTAGAGCATCCATGCGGCCAGCGCGATGATAACCACCGAATCCTTCACCAGCACCGTCAGGCAGTGCGTGGTGGCCTGCGCGACCTGGGTCACATCGAAAGTGAAGCGGGAGACGATTTCACCTGCAGTGCGCTGGTCAAACCAGGGTGTGGGCAGCGCGATCAGCTTGCGGAACATCTGCGCGCGCAGATCCATCACCACCCGGTGCGCCACCCAGCTGAGGCCCACGTTCGCGATGTAGCTCATCACGCCGCGCGCGAGAAAAAGGGCAACCAGCGCGATGGGTATCAGCAGGGACAGACTGTTGTCGGTCTTGCCGAATTCTTCATCCACCAGATGGCGCAGCAAGGCCGGCAGGATCCACTCGGTCGCGGCGAGCGCGATCATGCCGAGCAGAGAGGCGAGAAAAATCGTACGGTGGGGCCGTACCTGCGCCAGCAGACGCAGGTACAGACGGGTGGAGTCCGCGCTGGGTGTCATCTGCCCACTATGCCCGCAGGCAGGGGCTTTTGCATCCCGTCACGAAGCGCTGTCAGCTCAGCTGCCCCTCAAGGAATACTGCGACTGCTCGCAAGCCAGCGTGTGAGGGGTGTCCAGCACTCGCGATCGATCTGGGTTGCGGCGGGCGCGAACTCGAAGATCGACAAGCCACGCTCGGCAGCCTTGAGGTAATTCACGCTGGCCCGCAAGGTGGCGAGGAAGGGCAGCTTGCGTCCGCCCGGGAGTTTGAGCGCCTCCAGATATTCGCCGAGCCCCGTCATCGCCTGCGTCCCTTCGCGGGCGCGATTGGCGACCGTCGCTATCTTCACTTCATGCCGCTCCACCACCCGCACGGCCATGAGCTCGCTGATGAAATGTTCTGCGGCACGCATGTCCACCGGCGACGGAATCACCGGGATGACGATGGTCTGGGCACGTTTGACGAGACTTCCCAAGGCCTCCGCATGGGTGGCTGCCGGGGCATCCATCACCAGCACATCCACCCCGGCGGGAACCTTCAGTCCCGGGCCCGCCGCATCGATGCCGCGGATGGCGGGGCGATCCTCTCCCCGGGCCGCGAGCCAATCCAGGCTGCTGTGCTGGATATCGAAATCCGCCAGGGCAACTGCATCGCCGCGGTCGGCAAAATAGCCGGCGATATTGGTGGCGAGTGTGGTTTTCCCGCTCCCGCCTTTGGCATTGAGAACAAGGATTGTGCGCACCTGGACCTCCGGGGGGCGTTGTTGTTGTGGCCCAGTATAAGCGCCACTGCAACCGCGGCGCGCGGGGCGGCTGCGCCCTCAGGGCCGGGCGAGCGCGCGGGTGGGTGAGGGCCCGGTGAGGAGTTCCAGGCCCAGCCGGCGCTGATGCGCGGCAGCGGCGTGATCCCCGAGCTGTTCCAGGGCTTCGGCCAGCAGGCGATGGGTGAGTGCGGAAGGCACTTTGGCCAGGGCCGCCTCCAGATACTCTCGCGCCTTGCCCCACAAGCGCTCCGTCAGGCACAGATGCCCAAGGGACAGCAGCAGGCCGGGGTCTTCCTGGTGGTCGCGCAGCCAGTGTTCGGCCTGCTGCAGAGCGGTCGTGGCGGCAGGACTGCGCACGTCCCCATAGAGCGCAACGAGGCGGGGATCCCACTGCGTCTTGAGTGCTGCCCGCAGCACCGCTTCTGCGTCCACCTGCTCATTAAGGTGCAGAAGCACCCGGGCATAGCCCGCGATGACCACGGGCAGGCTGCGGACCTGCCGTGGCAAGTCGGTCCAGACTTCGTCCAGCGCCTGTCGGCTGGCGCAGGGTCGGCCGAGGATCCGCGTCGCGCACTCAGCCTCGAGCTCGGCCAGACGCTCCCCCGGATAGACATTGGCGCGCTTCAGGCGCGGCAACAGCTTGACGAGATCTTCCCAGCGATCGTTCGCCGCGAAGCAGCGGTGTTGCAGGGCCAGCACCTGGGGATTGCTGCGATAGCGCCCGTTCAGCGCCTCCAGGCTTTTTTCCGCAGCGGCGAATTCGCCCGCCGCGAGCTGCATCTCGATCTGCTGCAAGGCCAGAGGCAGGCCCTGGCGTGGTGCAAGCTCTCTCGCCATCGCGAGATAAGCGTCGCGGCGCTGCGGGGCATCCTGTGCCTGTGCCGCCTGTGCGGCGGCGAGGTAATGGGCCGCACTGCCGCCGGCCCGCAAGTCTGGCGAGGCGAGGAGCCGCTCGGCGCGGGCATACTCACCCGCAGCCAGCGCGAGCACCCCTTCGTTGAGGCGGGCATGGCTGGTGCGCCTTGCCCGCAGGAGCTTCCATTGCCGGTAGCGCCGGCGGAACGTGACCAGGCGCCAGAGATTTCTGGCGATGAAGAATGTGGCGGCCGCCAGCACCAGCGCGAGGATGATGCCAACACCCACGCTGGTGCGGATGAGGCGGTCGCCCACCTGGATGGCAATGACTCCATGCGCCCCGCTCAGCCCCTGACCCAACAGTACGGCCGCAGCCAGCGCGGCAAGGAAAACCCCGAGGAGCTTCACATGATGTCCCGCGGATCCGCCGGCGGCGGCACAAAATCAGTCCCGTCTGCGGGCGCAGCCGGGGCCGGCGGCGCGGGGGGACTGGCACCGGGTTCAGCATTCAATGCAGGCAGCAGCGCCAGGCATTCAGTGAGATCCGGCAGGGCTGGGTTCAGCTCCATCTCCCGGAGCGCGGCCAGCTTGCTGTGCAGGGCCTGTACTTCCGGTGCCTCGGGCGAGAACTCACGGGTGAGGGCCTGGCTCAGCACCTCTGCGCTGACCTTCACGGACACGGCATCCCGGCGCAGCAGGGCCGCGCGCAGCAAGCCTATTTCCTGACGCATCGCGGCCAGATTCAGGGCGTGACGTGCGGGATCAATGAAGGCTTCATCAGCAGTGGTGAGATCGCGAATCTCGACCAGGCCAAGCAGGTCCTGCCACATGGCCTGCAGCACGCCCCGCCAGCCGGCCACCGGCCCGGCCTGGGAGGCATCGTCTCCGGTCGCCGGTTGCGTGTCAGTGGCAAGTTTCACCGGCAGCCGCTCGAGGGCGAGACTGACTGCCGCCCACTCGGCATTGGTGGCTTCCAGCGGTGGCTCTGCAACAGCATCCAAGGCCGCAAGCGCGGTCGCAATGGCCGTGTGCAGGGCCTCTTCAGCGGGCCTCAGCACTTCGAGCTGGCCTTGTGCGGCATGCAGGGCGGTCCTGGCGAGCGCCGGATCCCGATCCATCCGCAAGGCAAGATCAGCCGCATGCACCAGATGCCCGATACGCGCCACACGCAGCATGGCGCCTTCCGGCACACGCCGGGAGGCGGTTTCCTTGGCGAGGCGGGCCACTTCACGCTCGAGTGCGACGAGTCGGCTGCCGGCGGCGTCTTCTCCCGCCGACAGCGCATTCAGGGATTTTTGCTGGGCGTGAATTTCACCGATGAGGCTGGTGACGTTGCGGTCGTTGGCAACGAGGGCTTCTTCGAGTCGCTGTTGCGCGGGCTGGTCGATCTTGAGGGTCCACCAGGCGCCGGCGCCGGCCGTGGCCAGTGCCACGACGAGCGCCGTCAGGCCCGTGCCCCGCCCGCTTCTTGGTTTGCGCAGGACCGGGGGCTTGCCGGGTGGCGGGGCCGGCGTTTCACTGGCCATTGTTGGCCCACACCACGAGCGCCTCGACCACGCTGGCATCCCCCGGGTTTTCCACCACCACGGGTTCCAGGCTGAAACCCAGGCGGTCGACTTCCTGGGCGGCGCGGTGTCCCGCCACCATGAGGGGCACATCAAACATGTTCTGCAGGCCTTCCTGATCAATCTTGTCGGCGAGGTTGGACAACGCCTCCGGACTGGTGACCACCACGATGTCGGGCACGGTCACCCCATGAGCTTCAAGCACGCTGCCGAGACGCGCACTGGGCACCCGTCGTTCGTAGACTTCGCAGTAGTCCACTTGCGCGCCGCGCTGCTGCAAGGCATGCGCGAGCAGTTCACGCCCACCTACCCCGCGGATGATGAGTACGCGCTTGCCGTTGATTTCGTGCGCCGAGAGACCCGGCAGCTTGAGCAGGCCTTCGCTGGAGAATTCGCTGCGCGGCGCGTGGACATCCGCGAGCCCAAGTTCATGCAGTCTGCTTGCAGTACCCACACCCACCGCGAAGGTCAGCTGGCGGATGATGCTGGAGCCTGCGGCAGCAATCTGCCTGAGGCCTATCTCTGCCGCATTCCTGCTGATGAAGATCAATGCGTCGTAGTCAT
>JBDLQR010000356.1:0-3316 GCA_039800485.1 Pseudomonadota bacterium | reverse complement strand
CGTGCGTCCGGAGCCTGCCGAGACGCTGGAGCGGGTCGGAAATCTGCTGCCGGATTGAGGGAGTCTCCCGTGCCCCGGGCACGGGATGGCCCCTGCATGAATGAAGACAAGGATCTGAATGGACATGAACAGTGTGGGCGCCACCCGCGATTTGCGGGTGGCGGTGATCGGGGCCGGGATGTCCGGTCTCTTGTGCGGTATCAAGCTGCGTGAGGCAGGTTACCGCGATATCGTGATTTTCGAGAAGGCAGAGCGTCTTGGCGGAACCTGGCGTGACAATACCTATCCGGGCCTGTCCTGTGATGTGCCCTCGCATCACTACGCCTATTCTTTTGAACTCAATCCGGACTGGACTCAACTGTTCTCGCCGGGTGGAGAAATCCTGTCCTACTTCGAGCGCGTGGCGGGCAAGTACGACCTGGCGGACTTGATCCGCTACCGGGCCGAAATCACGCGCGCACGCCTTTCAGAGGGACGCTGGGAACTGACTCTCAAGGACGGCGCAACGGAGACCTTCGATGTAGTCATTTCGGCCACCGGCGTCCTGCACCACCCGGTCTATCCCGAGATTGCCGGGCGTGAGACGTTTGCAGGTGCAAGCTTCCACAGTGCCCGGTGGGACCACAGCGTGCCGCTGGACGGCAAGCGCGTCGGAATCATCGGCACCGGTTCGACGGCCGTGCAGATTGTCTCCGCGCTGGTGCCACGCGTTGCGGAGCTGCGCCTTTTCCAACGCACTCCGCAGTGGATTCTGCCGTTACCCAACCCGCCTTACACCGATGCGGAGCGTGAGGCCTTCAGGAATTCTCCCCAGCAGATGCGCGAGACCTACGAGTTCTGGGCCCGACGCTTCCAGAATACCTTTGCGCGCGCCGTGATCGGGGATCGCGAGCAAATGGAGCGCATCGAGGAAATGTGCCGTGCGAATCTGGAGAACATCCGGGATCCGGTGCTGCGGCAGAAGCTGACGCCGGACTACCAGGTCGCCTGCAAGCGCCTGATCATGAGCGATACCTTCTACACCGCAATCCAGCAGCCGAATGCGCATCTGATCACGGCCGGAATCTCCGCCATCGAGCCCGCAGGCGTGCGCACGGTCGATGGTCAGCTCCACGCGCTCGATGTGCTGGTGTATGCCACCGGCTTTGACGGTCACGCCTTCATGCGGCCGATGGAGATTCTGGGTGAAGGTGGTCGGTCACTGACGGAAGCTTGGAACGAGGGAGCCCAGGCCTACCGTTCTGTCGCTGTGCCGGGCTTCCCCAATTTCTTCATGTTGATTGGCCCGAACAGCCCGATTGGAAACTTCTCGCTCATCCTCATTGCCGAGGTGCAGCTGGCCTACATCCAGAAGCTGATGGAGCGCTTGCGTACGGGCGAATGCACGAGCGTCGCGCCGACCGAGGAGGCCACGGCGCGGTTCAATACGGCCCTGAAGGACGCCATGAAGAAAACCGTCTGGGTTTCCGGTTGTCGCAGCTGGTATCTCGACCGCCACGGCAACCCCGCCATGTGGCCGTGGAGCTTCGAGCGTTTCGAGCGTGAGATGCGCCAGCCGGACTATGCGGACTTCAGGCTCTCCGCGTGAGCTGCGCGCGCAGGTTCAGCCGAAAGCTTCGGCCAGGCGGTGCAGGATGCCGTCTGGCTCGGCCAGTCCGAGCCGGATGATTTCGTCCGCCCGCGCCTGGCTGTCTGCCACCGCATAAAGTCGCAGCTCTTCCGCATTGCCCGAGGGGCGGATGTGCGCCACATCGCCGTTGCTGAACTGCAGGCGCAGGCCGTCGGTGTAATTCCGGCCAACCAGTGCGCCGAAACCGCAGGCGTTCGAGAAAAAGCTCTCGAGTGGAGGGGAGGGCACGCACCCCTCGCCACAGGCCTCCAGAATCTTGTAGCTGCGTGCGCGCGGAAACTCCCGCAGCAGTCCGGCGCGGCTGTAACGTCGGGGCAGCGCTTCAAACAACTCGGCCATGCGCATGCCTCGGGTCTTCATCTGCTCCAGCACGCTGAAGAGGGGCAGAAAGGCGTCCCGGGTGGGCAGGGCGCGTAGCACGCGCGCACCACGGTGAAGGTCCGTGGCAGTCAGGAAGCCACCATTTGCTTCCCATCCACAGACCCGTGCACAGCCACGCGAGCGGGCTTCCAGCATGCCGGCGATGACATGGGGCGACCCGATGCGCGTGCGTGGTTCGAGTACGGACGCAAGCTTACCGAGGGTGATGGCATCGTTGCAGCTGATGGGCACGACCACAGCATCCGGCGCAAGGCTCTCGGCCACCAGCATGCCGACCAGATCGCCACCAAAGAAGCGCGCGGTCACGCGACCGTCCGGTGCGTAATCCAGGCCCACGAGCAGGGGACGATCGCTGTCGCCGTCGGTGGAGACGAGTGCGTCGAAGCGGCGTCCTGCGCGGCTCTCCACCTCAGCGAGCGCCTGCAGCGCTGTGAGAGTCGCCTCATCGACCGCCTCGGTATCAATCGGCACGAAGGTTTCACTGCGTCCAGTGGCTGTCACTTGCGCGCCCAGAGCTTCCAATGTCTCCACCAGCAGATCGCGCCCCACGGCTGAATGCTGGTATACCAGCACACGCAAACCGGCCAGCGCCTCTGCGCCAAAGAAATCCACATAGCGTTGCCGGTACTCCCGCGCGCCCGAAGCCTCCGCGGCAGGCAGGGTCTGTTCCGGTCCGCGCAGCATGCCTTGGACATCAAATGCCGAGTCAGCCGCGGCCTGGCCCAGCAACTGCTGACGCCATTCGGCGACACGCGCGTTGATGGGTGCCTCATCCGCCTTCATCAGTTCGCCGATCGCAGTGTTGGTCTTGTAGCCATTGCGGTCGAAGGGAATGTGGCTGCCAGTGACCATCATGCTGCCTGCGCCCCGCGCAAGGGCATAGGCCGCCAGCGCGGGTGTCGGGATGGCACCAAGATTCACCGCCTGCAAGCCTGCATCGGTAACGGCCCGATGGATGGCCTCGAGGATCCCTCCACGGCCTCCGGCTACCGGCACCCGGTGTGTGGAACTGGGGCGCAGATCATGGGCAAGGTAGAAATCCGAGCCACGCGAGATACCTCCCTGTGCAGGCAGCAGGCTCAGCAGGTAATCGAGTTCGGCGCGCGCATTGAGATAGATCTCCAGTTGCGTGAGATCCGCCACCAAGCCACGCCGGCCGCTGGTGCCGAACGCCAGTGCCCGCGGGACGAATTCGAGATGGCGCGCGAGAGAGTCGGGCGGGAAGTCGGTCGGTGCAGGCATCAGGCGGAACCCCGGGCAATGGTGGCTGTGTCACCCGGCAGCGACCGAGCCGGGGCAATTCCG
>JBDLQR010000355.1:0-2612 GCA_039800485.1 Pseudomonadota bacterium | reverse complement strand
CGAATTGGAGCTCGCGATGGCGCCGGTCAGCGCACCCTTGGTAACCGCTGTCCAGCGTCCCCCGGTGGAGGCGATGGTGCCAGTCAACGGGCCCGTCGCGATGATGAGCTTGTTGTCCGGGGACAAGGGATCGACCTTGGGGTCGATTTCCTCCATGAGGTATTTCGTGGCGAGGCCGCGCGAGCCGAGGTATTGCTGCGCCCACTCCATGTTCAGCGGCTCGCTCTTGCAGGTGCCGGCGGTCAGATTCACGCGCAGGATGTTCTTGTGCCAACCCATGGGTACATTCCTCCGGATGGAAAGTCGTTCATCAGGGCCTTCTGGCCGTGAGCCCATTCTAAAGAGTTTGCACAGGAGTTGAACCCTGCAGCGTGTGCAGGATTGTTATGATGCCGCCAGGTTACCAGTCACCCCGCGAAGGCCGTCCCGATGCGCCAACTCACCCCCGAACTGCATGCGGACTTCGTCAACCGGGCCCGCAAGGTGTCGCGCGCCCTCTCCGCGGAAATCGCCGGCATCGGCCCCATTGCCTGGCCCCGTCGTTCTACCCCTGAACTGCCGCTGCACCTCGCCCGCATCATCGTCGGACAGCAGCTTTCGACCCGCGCTGCCCAGTCGATCTGGACACGGGTTGCCGAGGCCGCCGCAAGCGAATTCCGCCCGCTGGACTTCTTCACGCCGGACAATACGGCGAAGCTCCGAGGCTGTGGACTCTCCGGCGCCAAGGTGCAGGCCTTGCTGGGCCTGCGAACCGCCACAGCCGAGGGACAGGTGGATGCCCGCGCGCTGGGCCGTCTGGGGCATGCCGAGCGGTCGGCAGCGTTGACCCGACTCCGGGGCATAGGCCCGTGGACGGCGGACATGGTTTCAATGTTCTTCTTCCGCGACCCCGATATCTGGCCGCTAGGGGACCTGGCGGTGCGCAAAACCTTCGAACGCTTTGTGAGCAACCACAAACGCCTGGACGTGCATTCGGGGGCGACGCTGTTTGCCCCCTACCGATCCTTCCTGGCGCTCTACATGTGGCGGATCGCGAACAACGGTCCGGTAGACTGACGAGGTCGGGCCGCGCACAGGCGTCGAACATCCCGTATCATTCCGGGTCGAATCAGCCGGGTCTGTGACGACCCCCCGTGAGTGTGCCGGCCAGACTGGCATGCCACGACCATCTGGTGAGGAGGTTTTGCTTGGTCGAAGTCAGTGCGGCTCGCCGCCATATCGCGGTGGTGGGAAGTGGCATCTCGGGTCTCGCCGCGGCGTGGCTGCTTTCACGCCGGCATCGGGTCACGCTTTTCGAGGGCAATACCCATCTGGGCGGTCACACGAACACGGTCGAAGTGCAGGATGCCGAAGGCGCCATTCCGGTGGATACCGGTTTCATCGTCTACAACGAACGGAATTACCCCAATCTGGTTGCCCTGTTCGAGCACCTGGGCGTGCCGACCTCACCCAGTGACATGTCGTTCTCAGCGTCCTTGCGCGCGGGTGACCTCGAGTACTCGGGCAGCGACCTGCGCGGCCTCTTCGCCCAGCCCACCAATCTGTTCCGAGCCCGATTCTGGCGGATGCTGCGCGATATCCGTCGTTTCTACACGGAGGCTCCACACTATCTGGCTGCCGCCACCGCAGATCTCGGCATCGGCGAATTACTCCAGCGTCACGGCTACTCAGCCGCTTTCTGCGAGGATCACCTCTGGCCCATGGCGGGCGCCATCTGGTCTGCCAATGCCGGGGACATCCGGGACTATCCAGCCCGGGCACTGATCAGCTTCTTCGCCAACCATGGGCTTCTGCAGATCAACGACCGTCCGCAGTGGCGGACCGTCACCGGCGGCGCGCGCGAGTATGTGAGCCGTGTCCTCGCTGACGCCCCGGGTCTCGAAATTCAGCAACGTGGCATTGCACGCATCACGCGGGGCGCCTCGGGCGTTCTGTTGAAAGACGTGGACGGTGCGGAAATGCACTGCGATGAAGTGGTGCTTGCCACCCATGCCGACGAGGCGCTGGCCTTGCTTGCCGACGCCACCGCTTCCGAGCGCACATTGCTCGGCGCGTTTGGCTACAGCAGCAACGAGGCGTGGTTGCATGAAGATCGACGTCTCATGCCACAGCGGCGTCAGGCCTGGGCGAGCTGGAACTACCTCGAGACCGGCCGCGAAGGCCGGGATGCCGGACTTTGCGTGACCTACTGGATGAACCGCTTGCAACCGCTGCAGACCAGCCGGCAATTGTTCGTCACGCTGAATCCACCGCTCGAGCCGGAGGCCGCGCGGGTGCACTACCGCACCACCTATCATCATCCCCGTTTCGACAGCGCGGCACTGCACGCCCAGAAGTCGATCTGGTCCATCCAGGGCGTGCGCAAGACGTGGTTCTGCGGCGCCTATCTCGGCTACGGATTCCATGAGGACGGTCTGCAGGCCGGGCTTGTCATCGCTGAGCGCCTTGGTAGCCTCGAGCGACCGTGGCCGCGCGCTCAGCAGGCCAGCCGCGTACCTTTGCCGCCAGAAAATGCCATGGCAGGAGCAAACGCCGCGTGAACGCAAGCCCCACCCAGTGCCTGTCTGCGCTGGAGTTGCCCGCGCTCTGCGAAGGGTGGGTGAGTCACCAGC
>JBDLQR010000354.1:0-4305 GCA_039800485.1 Pseudomonadota bacterium | reverse complement strand
CGCTGCCATCACTTCGGGGACTACCACGAAATCACGCTTGATACGGTGCCGACGCCCAAGCCAGGACCACGAGAGGTGCTCATCGAGGTGACGGCGTGTACGGTCGCCTTCCACGAAATGTTGATGGTGCAGGGGCTCTATCAGCTGAAACCACCCTTGCCCTTCGTACCCGGCAGCGAGGCCTGTGGTGTGGTGATGGCCGTGGGCAGCGAGGTCACGCGCATGCACGTAGGCCAACGCGTCATGGGTGCCGTGCGCTTTGGCGCCCACAGCGAGCGTCTGCTCGTGGCGGAGGATGCCTGTTTTGCCCTGCCTGCAGGATTCGATGAGGCCGAGGGGGCTGCGTTTCTCACCGCCTATCGCACTGCCTGGGTGGCGCTGGTGCCACGGGGGCAGCTACGCCCCGGTGAGGTTCTGCTTGTCCTCGGGGCCAGTGGCGGTGTGGGGCTTGCTGCAGTGGAACTCGGAAAAGTGCTCGGGGCTACCGTGATCGCCGCTGCCAGCACGGATGAAAAGCTCGCGGCTGCCGCAGCCCGTGGCGCTGATCACCTGATCAACACCTCCTGCGAAAAGTTGCGCGAATCGGTCAAGGCCCTTACCGCCGGGCGCGGCGCGGATGTCATCTACGATCCGGTGGGGGGTGATCTCTTCGACGAGGCCACCCGCTGCATCGCGCCGTTCGGCAGGCTGCTGGTGATTGGTTTTGCCAGTGGCCGCATCCCGAATCTTCCGATCAACCTCGCGCTCATCAAGCAGTTTTCGGTCATCGGCGTGCGCGCCGGCGAATACGGTCGCGTGGATCCTGCAGCGGGGCGCGCGGCCGATGAGGCGCTCTTCGCGCTGGCCAATGCGGGCAAGCTCCATCCCTGGGTTCATGCACGGCTGCCTTTCGAGGCACTGCCCCTGGCCTTCGACACGCTTGCCGCACGCGGCGTGGTGGGGCGTATCGTGCTGGAAACGCGCCGCCCCGCATGAGGCACGCATTCAGCACGCTCTTGCGATCAGGACTCCCTTCTCGGTGAGCTCCCTGACCTGCTCCGGGGTGTAGGCGAGGATCCGGGACAGCACGGCGGCATTGTGCTCGCCGAGCAGCGGAGCCTGCAGATCCGGCAGTGAAGGCTGCGCGGAGAAGCGGAAGGGATAACCCGGGATGTCGACTGCTCCCAGCAATCTGTCCGACACCGTTCTCACTGTGCCGCGCGCCTTGAAGTAGGGGTGGTCGCGTGCCTCCGCCGGACTCAACACGGCGGTCGCAGGCACCCGGTGACGGTCCAGTGCTTCCAGCACTGCTTCATTGCTGCCGAGACTCGCCATCCAGTTTTCCACCACAGGAATGAGTGTGTCCCGGTGCTGGGCGCGTTTCAGCCCATCGTCATAGCGCGGATCGTCGATGAGATCCTGGCGGCCCATGCACTCGCACAAGTTCTTCCACTGCAACTGCAAGGCTGCAACACACAGATATCCGGTGGGGCCCTTGAATACGCCGAAGGGGAAGATCAGCTCATGATGACTGCCCATGCGATGCGGTTTGAAATCCGGGTCCACCGAAGGGCCCGCCACATTCAGGTCGTGCATGTGGAAGGCCGCATCCACCATCGAGAGATCGATGTACTGGCCCTCGCCGGTCCGTGCGCGGTGGAACAAGGCCATGCCGACCGCCGCAAACCCGTGCACCGAGGCGTTCACGTCGAGCAGCGCGAGGCCGATGGGATGCGGGGCCCCGTCGCGCGGCCCCGTCATGTGCATGAAGCCGGCAAAGGCCTGGATGATCCAGTCATATCCGGTCTTGTGTGAAAGCGGGCTCTCGCGGCCGTAGGCTGACACGGAGAGCATGATCAGGCGCTCGTTCAACTGCCGCAGATGGGGATAGTCCAGCTGTCGTTTTTCAAGCACGCCCGGGCCGAAGTTCTCCACCACCACATCACAATGCGGGATGAGTTCACGCAGCAAGTCCAGCGTTTCCGGTCGCCTGAAATCCACACACAGACTCTGCTTGCCGCGATTCTGCTGCACGAAATAGGCACTGCGGCCATTCTTGATGAGTGGAATCAGGCGTGCTGGATCGCCCACCGGGGCAATCTCGACTTTGATGATCTCCGCCCCGAGTTCTGCCATCAGGCGAGTGACACCAGAGCCTGCTACATACTGGGTGAAGTCGAGTACGCGTATGCCTTCGAGCATCATGGGCATGGTCAGTCCTCTTGTGCGACGGTGGGCTGGTGCGCGTGTCCATGGCTGTCGACGATGCCCTGCTCGCGCAGCAAGGGCAGTACCTCCTGCGCAAAACGCAGGGTGTCGCGGTAGTAGGCCTGGAACACCATGAGCACGCCATCGAGGCCGGCCGCATGAATCTCGGCCAGCTGCCGGGCGACATCCCTGGCGGTGCCGATCACCGGGTAGGCCCCTGCGCCGAGCGTGAGCATGTCCAGGGTGAAGCGATCGAAAGAACCACTCTCCAGATTGAGCCCGCGCAGCCAGTTGCCGCTGGCGACCTCATCCTTGTGGGCAATGATGCGTGCAACTTCATCCTCGGCCTCGGCACGGGTGTCCCGCCACAGCACAAACGGAAAGCAGGCCGCCTTCACATCGCGCCCGCGCGCCGCGGCACGTGACTTGATGTCCGCCACCACGGCACGTGCACCTTCGATGCCGGCCATGCTCATGAAGGCCCAGTCACAGTGATCCGCGATGACTTCCCGCGCATCTTCCGAGTTGCCGGCATTCACGATGGGGGGATGTGGCGATTGCACCGGCTGGGGCAGGGAGTAGCCCCCCGTGACGCGATACCAGGGTGACTCGTGATTGAAGCTGCCGGGCGGCTGTGTCCACAGGCCTTTCAGGATCTCGATGAAGGCGCGTGTACGTTGATAGCGCTCGGCGTGAGGCAGGATGTCCAGCCCCATCATGCCGAACTCCTCCTTGCTCCATCCCGAAACCAGATTGATGCCCCAGCGGCCCTTGCTGATGTGGTCGAGCGTTGCACCCATCTTGGCAACCACCACAGGATTGAAGGCCGGCACGTGGACGGTCGAATAGACGCGGATCCGGGAGGTCACGGCGAGCAGGGCTGAGGCCCAGGTCATGGTCTCCAGCGAGGTCCCGAGGTAATCGGTCACGCCGCCAAAACCGCGCCAGCGACTGACCGGGAACAGGAAATCGAAACCCGCGGCTTCAGCGGCGAGTGCAATGCGCTTGTTTGACTCGTAGTCCCATTCGTCTTCGGTGATCCGGTGCGTGCTGATGGCAGCCATGTTGCTGCAATTGGGCATGAACAGCCCGAGTTGAAGACCCCTCGATGAGACCGGCACTGAAGACACTCCCGTGGCAAAGACGGGTCGATTCTGGCGTATCCGCGGTGCGACAAGAAAGCGGGAGAGCCCGGGCGACGGAGTACCGCGGGCGCTGCAGATGCGGCGGTTGTTGCCGGGCTGAAAGGGGTAGGGTGCGACCGGTGCTCCCGGCCGCACCTTGCTGCTCAGACCGGACGCAGCGCCAGCACCGTTGAGCGATTGAGATGCAGGACCTTCTCGGCGGTGTTGCCGAGCAGCTTGCCTTTCAGACCCTTGCGTCCGAGCGTACCCATGACGAGCAAGGTGGCCTTGAGCTTGCTGGCCTGTCCATCGAGGATGCGCTCCGGGGGGCCGGCCTTGATCACGATGTTCTTCCTGGGGACATCGAATTCCTCACTGATGGCCGCGAGTTCTGCTTCCAGTGCCCGTGTTGCCTTGCGCTCCATCAGCGCGCGGTCCACGAGAGCCAGATCCTGGGCAAGCGCCGAGAGCGGAATCGCGTAGACCACGTGCAGTTCGGCGCCCAGCTGTCGGGCAAGCATGTGGCCACCCGCCAGCACCCTGCGGTTGAGATCGCGTTGGGCGGGCTTGCTGGAGCCGAGATCCACGCACGCAAGGATGCGTCCCGGCCGTTTGCGCAGGCGGTCCCGCACAATCATCACCGGCACCTTCGATTCCCGCAGCAGCTGCCAATCGAGCGGGGTGTGAATCAGGCCCTCGCTGCGATTGGCGCACTTGATGACCAGGCCGAATTCTCCGGCGTGCTCTGCTACCCAGCCACTGATGTCGCGAGTCCAGACCACGGTCTGGCGAATCCGGGCTTCGCCCGGCTCGATGCCCTCGATCGCGGCATGCAACCAGGCCTTCTTGTCCCGGATCATCGCGGCCTTCATCTGCCGCGCGGTGGTGGCGGGAATGAGCTCGGGATGCTCCACCATGTCGTCAAAAAGAAAACCGACCACCGAGATGACCGCCCGGGTGCCCCGGGCAAGGTCCAGCGCCGCGCGCAGCGCCT
>JBDLQR010000353.1:0-4210 GCA_039800485.1 Pseudomonadota bacterium | reverse complement strand
CGCAGTGGCTGCCAACTCGCCGCTGCGGGTAGTGGGCGCCGTGAATGCCTATTCCGCCATGATGGCTGAGCGTATCGGGCACCAGGCCCTCTATCTCTCGGGCAGCGGAGTGGCCTGTGCGAGCTACGGACTCCCTGACCTAGGCGTCACTTCGCTCGACAATGTGCTGGAAGATGCACGCCGCGTGACGAGCGCGACCACGCTGCCCTTGCTGGTGGACGTGGATACCGGCTGGGGTGGGGCCTTCAATATCGCCCGCACCGTGAAGGAGATGATTCGCGCCGGTGTCGGTGCCATTCATATCGAGGATCAGGTCCTGCAGAAGCGCTGCGGCCACCGCCCCAACAAGGCAATCGTTGATCAGGCTGAGATGGTCGATCGGATCAAGGCCGCAGTGGACGCGCGCCATGATGCCAGTTTCGTGATCATGGCGCGCACGGACGCCGCTGCAGTCGAGGGCATGCAGTCTGCCCTGGATCGCGCCGCGGCTTGCGTGGAAGCGGGCGCGGACATGATCTTCCCGGAAGCCATGGGCTCGCTCGATGACTACCGTCAGTTCTGTCAGACGGTGAAAGTGCCGGTGCTCGCGAATATCACGGAGTTCGGCAAGACCCCGCTGTTCACCACGACCGAGCTTGCCGCAGTGGGCGTGAAACTTGCGCTCTATCCCTTGAGCGCGCATCGTGCCATGGCCAAGGCGGCGGAAACCGTGTTCAAGGCCCTGCTGGAGGAAACAAGCCAGCAGTCCGTGCTGCCCATCATGCAGACCCGTGCCGAGCTTTATGAATACCTGAACTACCACAGTTTCGAGTCGAAGCTCGACGAGCTCTTCACCGGCGCCCAGGGCAAGAACACCGCCACCTGAAAAGCAGTCCGGTCAGCAGGGCGCAGGCTGGGAGCTTCTGCTTCCGGCCTGCGAGCGGATATCCACATCAGGAGGTGAACATGGGACTCAAACGTATCGAGCACTACTTCATCTACGCCAAGGATCTGGAAGCCTCGCGCCAGTTCTACGAAACGGTGCTCGGCTTCAAGGTCGGCTACCGGCCGCCTTTCGACTTTGCAGGTTACTGGCTCTACCTCGATGACGTTCCGTGCGTGCATCTGGGCAGTGCGGAGTCTTCAGCGGCGTTGGAATATCACCTCGGGCAGCGGGATGCGCGCTCGGGAACTGATACCGGTGCCCTCGACCATGTCGCCTTCAGGGGAGAGGAGTTCGCCGCCTACAAGGCGCATCTCGATGTCTGCAAGGTGGCCTACCGTCATCGGGAAGTTCCGGACATGAAGCTGCAGCAGCTGTTCGTGAAGGATCCGGACGGGCTGACGCTGGAGTTCAATTTCTTCGCCTGACCCTCGCGTCAATGCTCGCGATGGGTGCGGCGCCAGCCGCGCCGTGTGGCGCGCAAGGCGAGCAGGGCGCCGACGATCTGGAAGCCAGCAATGAGCAGCACACCGGTGGCGGTGGAGCCGGTCGCATCCTTCAGCCAGCCCATCGCATAGGGGCCGGCAAAGCCGGACAAATTGCCAATCGAGTTGATGAGCGCGATGCCGGCGGCTGCAGCGCCACCACCCAACACGGCAGTGGCAATGCTCCAGGTCTGGGGGATGGCGGAAAGCACACCGCACGTGCCCACGGTCAGGGCCGCAATCGCGAGGAAGTGACGGTCGGCCCAGACGACGCTGAGCAACAGTCCAAGCGCGCCGGCAACGGCGGGGATGACCACGTGCCAACGTCTTTCGTCGCGGCGATCCGCGCTTTGGGCCACCAGCACCATCACCACACTGGCAACCCCGAAGGGCAGGGCTGTAATCAACCCGATCTCGATCAGATCCGTGTAACCGAGCTCGCGGATGATCGTCGGCAACCAGAAGTTGAGACCGTAAAGGCCTGACACGAACGCAAAATAGACTCCGCTCAGCAGCCAGACGGCCGGTAAGCGCAGGCCATCCAGCACGCGGTGATGGCGTGCCTGTGCCTGTTCGGCCGCCACCGCAGCAAGAAGACAGGCACTTTCCGCCGTCTTCAGCCAACGTGCATGCTGCGGGCCGTCATCCAGATAGAACAGGGTGGCGATGCCCATCGCTACCGACGGCAAGCCCTCCAGTATGAACAGCCACTGCCAGCCCGCGAGGTCCGCATGGCCGTCCCAGATTTCCATGATGGCTCCGGAGAGCGGGGCACCGATTACGGAGGATATGGCCACGGCTGTCACGAACAGTGCCGTGACGCGCCCCCGACGCTGCGCCGGAAACCAGTAGGTGAGGTAAAGAATCACCCCGGGGAAGAAACCGGCTTCTGCGATCCCGAGCAGGAAGCGCAACACATAAAAACTGCTCACGTCGTCCACAAGGGCCATTGCCATCGAAATGAGCCCCCACAGCACCATGATGCGCGCCAGCGTGCGGCGTGCGCCTATCCGGTGTAGAAGCAGATTGCTCGGCACCTCGAAGAGGAAATAGCCGAGAAAGAAAATTCCGGCGCCGAGGCCGTAAATGGTGTCGCTGAAGGCCAGATCTTCTGCCATCCGCAGTTTGGCAAAGCCGACATTGACGCGATCGAGGTAGGCGCAGAGGTAGCAGGCGAAAAGAAAGGGAACCAGTCGCCAGGTGACCCGACTGTAGAGGCGGGCCACCTGTTCGGTGGACAAGCTGTGCGACTTGTCGGGCGGTTTGGACATCAGGACCCTGTGGCATACTTGAGCCACATTGCAGAGACAGGCCATGCACGATACTCCACCCGTCGACTTCACGAAAACCCTGCTCGAAATCAGCACACGCACGCTTCAGGCAGACGAGGAACGCATTGCCCGGCCACTGATGCGGCAATGCGTACTCGACTGGATCGCGGTGACCCTGGCAGCACGTGACGAACCGCTGGTGGCCCACCTTGCGGCTTGCCTGGAGGAAGAGGGTGCAGCACCGCAGGCGAGCGTTATCGGTCGCAGCTTGCGCCTGTCATGCCTTCAGGCCGCCTTGCTGAATGGCACCGCGTCGCATGCGCTCGATTACGATGATGTGAACTATGCGCTGATGGGGCATCCCACAGTGCCCGTATTGCCGGCGTTGTTCGCGCTGGCAGAGCACAGGAGGCTGGAGGGCGGGGCACTGCTGAGCGCCTTTCTCGCCGGCTATGAATTCGAGTGTCGGGTCGGGCTTGCTGTGGGTCCCAGCCACTACGCGCGCGGCTTTCATGCCACGGGCACGGTGGGTGCTCTGGGGGCCGCGGTAGCCTGCGCGCAGCTGCTCGGCCTCGGGGTTGAGCAGAGGGCGCATGCGGTGGGTCTCGCCGTAACCCAGACTGCCGGCCTGAAAAGCATGTTCGGAACCGATTGCAAACCATTGCATGCGGGCAACGCGGCCCGCACCGGGCTGCTGTCGGCCTTGCTGGCCGGGCGCGGTTTTACCAGTCGCCCGGACAGCCTCGAATGCGAGCAGGGTTTTGCCGCTACGCACGCCGATCGCCTGAATGCAGCAGCTGCGTTGGCAGAGCCGGCGTCCGGCCTGCACCTGCACGCGAATCTCTTCAAGTATCACGCGTCCTGTTACGAGACCCACGCCACGATAGAAGCCACGGCGCGCTTGAGGCGCGAGCACGGGTTGCGACCCGACAAGGTCGAATCGCTGGAGATCCGCGTCAACCCGTACTGCGACAGGATCTGCAACATCGTGGAGCCTGACACCGGCCTGCAAGCGAAGTTCAGCCTCCGCCAGACTGCGGCCTTTGCACTGGCGGGCGTGGATACCGCGGACATTGCCAGTTTCTGTGACGCGGCCGTGCGTGACCCTGATGCCGTCGCCACCCGCGCCAAGTGCCAGGTGGTGCTGGACGCGGCGGTACCCGCATCACAGTCCGTAGTGCGGGTGACAGATGATCACGGGCGCACCCTGGAGGCTCACCATGATGCGAGCCGTCCGCTGAGTGATCTCGAACTGCAGCAGGTGCGTCTGGAGGCCAAGGCGCACAGTCTGCTGGATGCGCGTCTCGGCAGGGCCGCATGCGACCAGATTGTCGGCGCGGTCAATGGGATGGATGCGCCGGGGGGGCTCAGGCGCTTGCTGGACTGTCTGGCCACTGCCGTCTGAATGTTCGCATAATGTATATTATGTCAAATATCAGAAATACCGGTTGAGGCTCATCTGGAAATAATCGTCGCGCTCCACAAAGCGCAACGGATCGGTCTCCCCCGTGCCCCAGAACACCCTGAGCTCG
>JBDLQR010000352.1:0-8896 GCA_039800485.1 Pseudomonadota bacterium | reverse complement strand
AACCGTGGTCAGGGAGGTGATGAGAATCGCAGTGCCTGTGTGGTGCGCCATGTAGCGTATGGCACGGGCTCTCGCGTCTTGAGGTGGTGGTTCCAGACCTTCGTAATAGTTGGCGACGAGGTGCACGTCTTCCACTGACCCCACAACGATGATGAGCGCAGGCAGGATCGCCGTGAGCAGGGTTATCGGGATATCCATGCCGGCCATGAAGCCCAGGGTCCACAGAATCGTCAGGCCGGCGGTCACGAGCGGAATCGGCAGGATGCGTGTGGAACGCAGGAAGAGGGTGACCGTGCAGACCAGGATCATGACCGACAACGGCGTGAGCCTGCGCAGATCCTGTGCAAGGCCTGCCTCGATCTCGGCACTGAGGCGGGGCCAACCCAGCTGGAAAACCTGTTGGAACTGTCCACGCAGGGGCGCTATGGCATCCTCAATCGCCTCATGCATCTTCAAGTCATGCAAGGGATCCTCAGGTCTGGGCGAATAAGCGAGCGCAATGCTTGTGGCGTTGCCATCGGGGGACAGGAACAGCTCGCGGATCAAGGGCCCATAGAGCGCATCCTCCCTGGCCGTGGCCAGGGCTTCCGGCGTCTCCGGCACGATATCGATGAGCGGGCCTGCATCCACATAGCGGGACTTGTCCCGGATGCTGGTTGCCCCGAGCAATGTGCGCACAGAGCTCACGCCGGGAATTTCTTCCAGTTTGAAGCCGAGATCCTGAATGGCCGTCAAGTGCCCGGCGGTCCACAGCGACTCGGCCCGCAAATAGATGAGCACGCCCTGATCCGCGCCGAAATCCCGCTCCATGGCGCGCAGGGTCTCCCAGCCTTCGGCGTCCTCGCCAATCAGGCGCTCGTCGCTGCGATCGAGCCGCAAATCCGGCAGATGCCAGCCCGCCAGCAGACTTCCCGCAACCAACAGCAGACAGGCGAGCCAGCGACCCCTGTGGTCGGGCGCCAACAGTCTTTCAATCATCCGGGCCTCCTTGAGGCGAGAGCGACTCGCGGTGACGTGGTGGCATGGTCCGGGGCCGGCTCGTTCGGTGCAAGGAGAATCCGCTGATCCGGATCAGGCAGAACAGGTTCGCACTGACCAGATCTCGCATGGACCTGAAAGGCAGATTATGCTCCCCAAGCTAGCGGCGTCTCCCGCCCCGGCAGCCTTTTCAGCGCCGGATGCTCGGGCTGCGCGGCGGGAGATTACTGACCACCCTGTCGTCCCTGGAGGCTTCCTTGAGATCCTTGCCCGTACTGCTGTGCTGCCTGTTTGTGTCCGTCGCCCACAGTGCCGACCTGCCGCCCTGCGCGGTCGACCCTGGCCCGCGCGCTGCGGTTGAGAATTTCATGCACGCCATGAAGTCCCGGGACTTCAGCGAGGCCTACAAGCACGTCACCGCAAACATGACCGACGCCCGACCGGTCGGTGAATGGGCCGCCCTCCAGAAGACGATGTTCGACCGCGGTGGCGTGAGAATTGGCGCTATCGATGTGCGAGCAGCACGGCGCGATCTCAATGCCGATGGCAGTTGCGCCCCTGCCGCGAGCGTGCCCAATGTGCTCCACGCGAGTGACGTACTCAACACGCAGAGTAGCACCGAGTTCGAGGTTTACCGGGTCGTCCTGCAGGATGGAGCCTGGAAGATCGATGCTCAGGAGACCCTGTTCGAACAGGCGCGCATCCTCGAATATTTTCCGGGCGACAAGGTACCGGAGTTCGGGCAAACCCGCCGGCCAGGACTGCCCGGCTGGATCCGAATTCCCGAAGACCTCGGCACTGCTGAGCCGAAAAAAGGGGCGGCCCCCGCCCGACCATGACGTGATCGCACGCTGCAGGCGAAAAGGCGCGCGGATCAACGCGAAAGTGGCCGCGCCGCATGACCCGGGACTTGCCACACGAGGCGCAGCTCATTCACGCTGCCGACAATACCCCCGGTGTATTCGACCTTGAAACCCGGCGCCACCTGGAAATCGGGAATACGTGCGAGCCACTCTTCAAGCAGGATACGAACCTCCGTGCGCGCCAGGTGAGCTCCCGGGCAGGTATGTGAGCCGCTGCCAAAGCTGGAATGCCGCGCCTCGCCACGCTCAAAGTCCACATGGAAAGGGTTCGCATTTTCGGTCTCATCGAGCCCGTGGAGTGGCGTGGGTGCGACCACCATTTCACCTTGCTTGAGCTGCACGCCTTCGAATTCCATGTCCGTGCGCACTTCGCGCCCGACCACGACCAGAGGAAAGCGTCTCGCCAATTCATTGGTGGCGAGACGGATTCGCTCAGGTGCGGACGCGAGCATCGCCCTCTCACCGGGATTTTCCGCGAGAAACAGCATCACGAAACCCATGAAGTTGACGACCGTGTCGAGACCTCCCACCAGAACCTGGATGCAGAGATTAGCCGCTTCGTCGTCCGTCAGCGCCCTGCCGTTCACTTCTCCATTGATCATCCGGCTGAGCATGTCGGCGCCTTCGCCGCCCCGTCGTGCGGTCACCACCGGCGCAATGTACTCATGAAAAAGCTGGCGCACCTGCGGAAACGTCAGTGAGCCATCCGGGCGCGTAAATTGATCAGCGAGATACTTCAGGCGGGGCATATCCCCTTCCGGAAGGTCGACGATCTGCATGAAGATCCGGATCGGGAGCTGCTCTGCAAAGTCGTGGGTGAAGTTGCACTGGCCCTGTGCCTGAAATCCCTCGATCAGACTGACCGTGAGGGCGCGAATGCGATCTTCGACCCGGGTAACCGCCTGGGGCGAGAGCCCACTCGTGAGCAGCTTGCGGAACGGCGCGTGTTTGGGCGGATCGAGCGACAAAGGCAGTAGTCGATAGGCAACGCCTGCCGTTTCCTTGGGTACCAGCACGGTGTGGCTGGAGAAGCAGGAGTAGTCGGAGAGCACCCGTTCTACCAGGCGACCTCGCAGGACCAACCAGTGACCTCCGTTGCGCGGCGTCCAGATCACATCAGGGATGTCGCTGTCCTGCAGGGCTTTCCATGAATGATGAAAGTCGAGTCCCTCGCGCAGCGGCTGGTAGATATCGAAGTCGCGGATCCTGTCACGAGCGATGTGGGAGGGAATCTGCATGTGGACGCCTCAGCGGTTGATGCGCAGATCGCCGGTGACGGGATCCAGCATGACTGTGAAAGTCAGGGTGGCTTTGACCTGTCCTGCAGCTGCGCCGTCAGGTACCGCGCGCGCCGCCTGGAACAGCAAGTCGTCAATGATTTCCCGGGCAAAACTTTCGAGCGCAGCTGCCGCGACGGTGCAGCGTCGCTCGCCCGGAGGAAGCTGGACCAGAATGCTTCTCATGTTGGAACCCCAAGGTCATCGATAGCCGTCGTGATACGCCGGATCATCTCCAGACTGACCACGGCGGGTTGCATGTCCGGCATGGTCGGTGGGTGGCAAAGCGTCGGCGTCCACATGAGCAGGGCCGCTGGCAATTGTCGCCGATAATGATGCCAGGCCGTTTCCAGAGGTATGTCTGGTCCACCGGCAGCGGCTAGCGCCTGCAGGTAGCGAGCCAGGAGATCCTGCTCCCACTGCCGCCGGGACAATGGATCAAGCATCGAGGAAAGTGCGTAGGCCAGATCACGGGACCAGTGGCCCTGTGCGATGCACTGCCAGTCACAAAGACCAGGGCGGCCCTCCGCGGTGAGATACCAGTTGCCGGGATGTACATCCGAGTGGATCACGCTGCGCGGCCCTTCCGCGTGTTCAGCAAGGCTGTCTTCCGCAGCCGGCCACAGACGGTCGCGGGCCGCATACACCGCCGGAGGAATGAGATGCCTTGCCTCCTCCATCGCCTGCTCATGCCCTGCGCGCGTGCCCGTCGCTGCCAGGGCGCTGAAAAATGTTTCATAGCGGGGAATCCAGCTGAACTGGGTGACGAGACGGGCATCGCCATGGAGGGTGCCGTGCAGGCATGCAAGCGTTTCCAATGCCGCTTCGATCTGCCGATGCGTGAAGGTTGTCCGGTAATCGCAGAATTGCGCGGCCCGCGTCTCCACCAGGTCTTCAAAAAGATGCAGAGAGCGACCACTCACCCGGTCGAACGAGGAGCGCCGATGCGCCGGCAGTTCAATCGGGAGCAATGGTGCGAGCTCGGTGAAGAAGCGTGCCTCCTGCCCGGCAGAAGTCCCTGACGTGAGCCGCGTCAGCACATCTGGTGTGGTTTTGGCGAAAAAACGGGTGACGAGCCCTGCCACTGTGCCCGCGGTGTTGTAGGTCACCAGAATTCGTTTGCGCACGCTGGAGCCCGTGCTGGCCGTCGACACAGTCACCCGACTGATGGCCGCTCCGGGCGTTTTGTCGCAGAGCACCCGAGTCAGCCACTCAGGAGTCAATGCCTCCGCACACCATGGAACTTCATCGAAGGTTCGGCAAACAGGATTGAGCAAGTGATCACGCAGGGTATGCGCGGATAAGCGTGCACGGCTGCCCAACTCCACTTCGCCGCTCAACGCCTGAGTCTCAGGACAGCGACATCTTCATCGAGCCACCTGGGCCTACGCGCATCGACGATGGCGGCCGGCCGAAGCGCGCCCGGAAACGCTTGCTGAAATGCGTCGGGTCCTGGAACCCGAACTCCAGGGCGATCTCCGTGATGGTGGCCGAGGACCATGCCGGAGCGCTCAAGGCCTCGCGGCAGGCTTCCAGCCGCGCCTCAATGATGGCTTCGTGAACCGATGTGCCAGCCTCGCGCGCCAGTGAGAACAGATAGCTTGCGGACAGACCGAGGCGCGCTGCAATCAGCCGTGGTGACAACTGCGGGTTGCGCAGCTCACTGCGAATGATTTCGCGCACTGCAGGCAGATGCGCCTGGCGCGTTCCACGCCGGTGGCCCGGTTGGTCGGGAAACACGGCTTCAATGAGTTTTCCAAAGAGCTTCGGGAGCGGGGTTGTCCCTTCCCGCGAGAGCGCCTTGCGCTCGCGCCACGCACACTGCATCAAATCCCGTAGAACGCTGGGCGTGCCCGGTGTCACTTGCACGGGAACCGTACACCGCTGTTCCAGATGAGAGGCTTCGGCCCGCAGGCGCGGAGCAGGGAAAACTATGGAAAGCAGCTGGGCGAGCCCGCTCTGCTCTGCGCGCAAGGGGTGGGAGGCATCCATCAGCACCATGCTGCCTGCAGCACACTCAGCCGACTGGCCGGCCTGCTCAAATTGGAAGGCTCCGCGCTCGACGTAGGTGAGCAGCACCTGCCCATCGCTCACGGGTGCGGGATCCCGGGGGATATAGGCCCTTATCGCGCCCTCGGCGAAGATGCGTGTTACGCGGAGTTCGCCGCAAGGCGCATCCTCGACAGCCCAACGGTGACGTTCACCACGGCTCGCTGAGCTCACCCGCATCGGGGCGTAGGCCCTGACGATGGCACCCTCGTAGCCTTCAATGCCGCGGTGCAATGGGGGCAACGATTCCTGTGCTTGCATGTCCGTCCTCTCTTGCCGGCGTGCCGCCGGGCTTGTGCATCGCACCACGCAGTGGTCGTGGAAGAGTAGCTGCAGCCATCAAACAGCATAGCGCGAGACAGGCGGATTAGCAGCGCCCGCTCTATGGTGACGGCACAAACCATTGTCGAGGGAGATGTCCGTGTCGCCACAGGCCCAATATGATCTGGTTATCCGCGGTGGACGTGTTGTGGACGGCACCCGCATGCCCGCCTTCGTCGGGGATGTCGCCATCAAGGACGGAAAAGTCGCGGCGCTCGGCCGGGTCCCTGGTCAAGGCACCCGGGAGATAGATGCCCGCGGCCTCGTCGTCGCGCCCGGCTTCATCGATGTGCACACGCATTACGACGCGCAGCTCAACTGGGATCCCTATGCCAGCCAGAGCTGCTGGCACGGCATTACCAGTATTGTGGTCGCCGCCTGCGGCTTCGGCTTCTCTCCCTGCAAGCCGGAAGATCGTGAGCGCGCCATGCAACGAATGACCCGAGTCGAAGCGATTCCCTATGAATCAATGAAGCAGGGGATGCGCTGGGACTGGGTGAGCCAGCGTGACTATCTGGAATCACTCGAGCGTGCGGGACTTGGGGTGAATGTCGCAAGCTACATCCCGCAATCTCCGATTCGCGCCTGGGTGTTGGGGGAAGACGATACGCGCCGCGAAAAGGTCACGCCGGAAGAGCTTGAGCAGATGAAGGAACTGGTGCGAGAAGGGTATCGCGCCGGTGCCTTGGGGCTGTCCACCGATCTCAACCTCATCGATCGCGATTTCGACGGCTCCAAGTTGCCAAGCCTGATCGCGTCCTCCGAGGAAACCGAGGCGCTGATCGGCATCGCGCAGGAATTCAATGTCGGATCGATCGAAGTCACACCCGAGTCTCTGCATCTCGGACCTGACGAGGCGACGATGCTGGAGCGCTGGGCAGAAATCAGCGGCCGGCCGGTCTATTACAACGCGATCCTGCAGGTTCACCATCTGCCCGGGCAGTGGAAAGAAGCGTTGCACCGGCTCGAAGACATGAATACGCGACATCGCATTTTCGCCCTTGGCAACACTCATCGTATCGAATCCCTCTTCAATCTCGTGGATTACAACCTCTTCGATGACATGCCCGCGTGGAATGCCGCGCTCGCCTGTCCCATGGAACAGCGCCTCGCCAACCTGCGCAACCCTGAAATTCGCGCCAAGCTTCAGCACGACCTCGATCACTACACCAACCGTCTGTGGGCTGGGAACTGGGAGAGGATGAAGATCTTTGACTCCAGCCAGGCAGAGTACAAAGGCCGCTATGTGGGCGAGATCGCGCGCAGCAAGGGCATGAATCCGCTGGACATGTTCTGCGAAATTGCGCTGGGAGAGGAACTCCGCACGCTGTTCCTGATCGAGGATCTGAACAACTCGGTGGATGAGGCGGTGGGAGAGATCGTCAGCCACCCGTTCGTGATCCCGGGGCTTTCGGACGGTGGCGCTCATACCCAATTCCTTTGCCTTGGCAAGTATCCGACGGTGATGCTCACCAAATGGGTCAGGGACGAGAAGAAGCTCACGCTGGAAGAGGCACACTGGCGCCTGTCCCACATGTCGGCAGCTGCCATCGGCCTCGAAGGTATCGGTACCCTGCAGCCCGGAATGCCTGCGGATATCGTGGTCTATGATCTGGAAGCACTGAAGATCACGCCCTCGGAGCCGGTCTACGAGGACATCATCGGGGGTGGCAAACGGCTCATCCAGAAGGCGGATGGCTATCGCTACATCATCGTCAACGGCGTGCCCACGTTCGAGGACGGGGAATGCACAGGTGCATTGCCGGGCCGTGTGCTGCGCACGTCGGCCTACGTGCCACGTGACCAGGCCTGAGGGCATGACCATGACAAGCAATCGCTGCCCCTACTCCGGAAAGCCCCTGAACGAGATAAGCCTGCTTGATGAGCAGGTACTCAACGATCCCTGGGAGCTCTACGCACGGCTGCAGCAGGAGTGTCCGGTGTATCGAATGCCGGAAACGGGCATTCACGTGGTCAGTCGCTACGAAGACATCATGGAAGTGATGCGCGATACGACTACTTACTCGAATGTGATTCTGGCGATGGAGGCCCTGCAGGGGGACAACGGCAGACGTTACCAGCAGATGCTGGCAGAAAAGGGCTGGGCTCACGTACACGTTCTGCACCGCACGGATCCGCCGAAACACGTGACGCACAGGCGGCTTGTCGATCGGGTGTTTACTGCCGAGCGCGTGCGTTCGCTGGTGCCGCAGGTTGAAGCCCTCGCAAATGAGCTTGTTGATCGTTTCATCGCAAAGGGGGAGTGCGAGCTCATCAAGGACTTCGCGCTGCCGCTGCCTGGAATGATCCTTGGCGAGCAGCTCGGACTGGACAAGAATGACTTTGCGCGTTTCCAGCGCTGGGCGCTTGCAATGCTTGCGACCAGCAACGAGATCATGAGCGAGGAAAGACTCAGGGAAGTTGCGGACATCGAGCTCGATGCGCAGCATTATCTGGCGGAAATATTCGAGGCGCGGCGTCGGCAACCCACCGGAGATCTCATTTCGGATCTGGTCCATGCTGCGCGTGAGGGCGAGGAGCCCTTCACCATGCACGAGCTGCAGAATCTCCTGAACCAGCTCATCACCGGCGGCTATGAAACGACCACCAGCGCCATTGCACACGGGCTATGGCTCCTGATACAGCACCCTGACCAATACCAGAAGCTCCGCGCGAATCCAGGTCTTCTGCGGCGGTATGTAGAAGAAGTCTTGCGCATTGAAAGCCCCGTGCAGGGCATCATGCGACATGTGACACGGGATACCGAACTCTCCGGAGTGCCCCTGAAACAGGGTGATACGCTGATTGTCCGGTTCGGCGCGGCAAATCAGGATCCGGAGAAATTCCCGGAACCGCGCCGGTTCGACATCGAACGCCCGAATTCCGCATTCCACCTCGCGTTTGGCACCGGTGTGCACGTCTGTCTCGGGCAGCAACTGGCCAGACAGGAGATTTTCACCGGCACCAAGGTGTTGCTGGATCGTCTGGAGAACTTTGCGCTGAACGGGCCCTTGCCAGAGCCACCGCATGTCTACAGCTTGAACTTCCGACCGCTGAAAGCGCTGCCCATCAAGTTCACGCCGCGCGCCGCCTGAGCGCGCTGGCCGAGGCGAGCGGCCGCAAGGGAGCTGAACGGTACCGTCTGTCGGGCGGCGCCATTGCTCAGGCTTTCAGCGTATCCATCAGCGGTTGCACCGTAGTGGCATCGAAGTAGTCACTCCAGCGCACAATGAGGCCGCTGCGGACCTCAAAGACGCCCGCCACGGGCAGCTCGACGTGAACGGTGCCGCGCACCCAGGTCTCCATGCGGGCATTCATCACGTTCACCCCGTCGCTCACCGTCTGGCTGATGTCCATGCTGCGCAGCGCATTCCCGGGGCCATGCACCAGGGGATCGAGAATCTTCCG
>JBDLQR010000351.1:0-9995 GCA_039800485.1 Pseudomonadota bacterium | reverse complement strand
ACGCGCGTGCGCAGCCTGATCAGCCCGAATTCGCTGACGCTGTGGCGCAGATCGGCCGTGTGTCGTGCGTATCGTCCATCCAGTGGGGATACGGCGGTGAGCGCGTCCAGCGCGAGCGGGGGAGCTTGATTCATGGCGCGAAGAATACGAATGCGCGAGATGGGTTGCAACGCGAAAAGCCACTACAATCGGGCTCGCCCGAATCCAGTGGTTCTACTCCGTGACCAAGTCTGCCGTTGCTCAGCGTTTTCGCGGTTTCCTGCCGGTGGTCATCGATATCGAGACCGGCGGATTCAACGCGAGCACGGACGCCATGCTCGAAATAGCAGCCGTGCTGGTGGCCTGGGATGAAGCCAAAGGCTGGCACAGGTCGGAAACCGTCGCCCGGCATGTGAAGCCTTTCGAAGGTGCTCGTCTCGAGGAGTCGGCACTCAAATTCAACAAGATCGACCCTTGGCACCCTTTCCGTCTCGCGGTGGACGAGAAAGAAGCCCTGAATGACATCTTCAGTCGGGTCCGGGATGCCGTGAACCTGCACGGCTGCTCGCGCGCAATCCTCGTCGGTCACAACCCCGCCTTTGACCTCTCCTTCCTCAAGGCGGCCGTCGAGCGTGCCAAGGTCAAACGCAACCCCTTCCATGCCTTCAGCACCTTCGATACAGCGAGTCTCGCGGGCGTGGCCTTCGGGCAGACCGTGCTGTCGCGTGCGGTGGCCGCGGCCCAGCTCGAATGGTCAGAGGAAGCCGCACACTCCGCCATCTATGATGCGGAGAAGACGGCGGATCTGTTCTGCGTGATCGTCAACCAGTGGGATCTTTTGCGCGGATCCGATCTCCCCAGCGCATAGCATTGGCGAGCAGCTCCCGGGTGTCAGCCAGGGTGACTTCACCACCGCTCACCACATGGCGCCCCGCCACCCAGACTTCACGCACGTTGTCCCTCTGGGCTGCATAGACAATCTGGGCCACGGGGTCGTAGACAGGCCACAGCCGTGGGTCATCAAAATCAATCGCGATGAGGTCGGCCTGTTTGCCCGGTTTGAGTGAGCCGATCTCCTGCTCCAGTCCCAGGGCGCGCGCGCCGTTGAGCGTTGCCATCTGCAGGGCGGCAGCGGCGGGCAGTGCTTCTGCATTACCGGTGATGCCCTTGGCCAGCAGGGCTGCCGTGCGCATCTCGGTCAGCATGTCCAGATCATTGTTGCTGGCACAGCCATCCGTGCCGAGGGCACAGTTCACGCCGGCGGCCATCAGGCCGGTCACCGGAGCAATGCCGCTGGCGAGTTTCAGGTTTGACTCCGGGCAGTGCGCAATGGAGACGCCCGCATGTGCGAGCGCCTCGATTTCCGCAGGCAGCAGCTGGGTCATGTGCACGGCAAGGAGGCGGGGTGAGAGCAGGCCCAGTTCAGCAAGCCGGGTGAGCGGCCGGCGCCCGTCGCGGGCGACTGCCTCGGCCACTTCCTGCGCTGTCTCGTGCACATGCATGTGGATCGGAACATCGAGCTCCTCTGCCAGGACCACGATTTCGCTCAAGGCTGCATCGTCCACGGTGTAGGGCGCATGTGGCGCAAACGCCGTGTGGATGAAGGGATGGTCGCGGTAGCGATCATGCACTTCCTGACCCTTGCGCAGGTATTCGCGGGTGTCCTGCGCCCAGGCCGTGGGGAAACCGATGACGATCATCCCGAGCATGGCGCGGATGCCGAGCCCGCTGGCGGCGGCCGCGGCCTCATCGGGAAACATGTACATGTCGTTGAAGCAGGTCGTGCCTCCGCGCAGCATCTCCCACGCCGCGAGACGCGTTCCATCGCGCACGAAATCCGGTGCCAGCCAGCGCGCCTCGGCCGGCCAGATGTGTTCCTGCAACCAGCGCATGAGTGGCAGATCATCAGCCATGCCGCGGAAGAGGCTCATGGCGGCATGCGTGTGAGTGTTCACGAAGCCCGGCAACAGCGCATGGCGGCGACAATCCACTTCGCGATCCGCACGAATCTGCTGCTGCCAGCTGGCGGTGGGAACGAGGGCCACGATACGGCCATGCTCGATGGCCAGGCTGTGATCAACCAGCGTGCCGAGGGTCGGCTCCACGGTGATGATCCAGCGGGCATGAATGATTTGATCGGCGTGCTGCACGCGGAACAGTCCTCGCAACGGGGGCGCACACGGTAACATAGCGCCACCCTTCCAACCGGTACCGACAGCCATGACCGATCCAAGCCTCGCACCCGTCCGCTGGGATGGCGAAGCCCTCATCCTGCTCGACCAGCGCCTGCTTCCGCGACAGGAGATCTACCTGCACTGCACGGACCACACCGGCGTGGTGGAGGCGATTTCCACCATGGTGGTGCGTGGCGCACCGGCGATCGGTATCGCAGGCGCGTTCGGCGTGGTGCTGGCGGCGCGTGTCGCCGCCAGCCTGCCCGAGAGGCGGCGCGATGAATACATGAAAATCGCTCTGCGGGAATTGCGCGCGGCACGCCCCACGGCCGTGAACTTGGCATGGGCGGTGGATAGGATGGCCGCCCGTCTGCGCGGCGCAGGTGCGCAACCCGAGGCCGCACTGGCAGAGGAGGCGTGCCGCATCTTCGAGGAAGACCTGGCAGCCAATCACCGCATGGGTGACCTTGGCGCGGCGCTGCTGTCGCCCGGTGCGCGGGTCATGACCCATTGCAACGCGGGCGCACTTGCGACCGCAGGCTACGGCACGGCGCTGGGCGTCATTCGCAGTGCCTGGCGGGACGGGCAGCTGAGCGAGGTCTTTGCCACCGAAACCCGGCCCTGGTTGCAGGGCGCGCGGCTTACCGCGTGGGAACTGCACCGTGACGGCATTCCCGTGCGCCTCATCACCGATGGCAGCGCCGCGCATGTGATGCGTACGCAGGGAGTGTCCTGGGTCATCGTGGGGGCCGACCGCGTAGCAGCCAATGGTGACGTCGCGAACAAGATTGGCACCTATGCGCTGGCGGTGGCAGCCCGCCATCACGGGGCCCGGCTCATGGTGGTGGCACCCAGCTCCACGGTGGACCTGTCTACCGCCAGCGGCGACGCCATCCACATCGAGGAGCGCGCGGCCTCTGAGGTGCTGGAAGTGGCCGGCATCCGCTTCGCGGCGCCCGGCGTGGAGGCTCTGAATCCCGTCTTCGATGTCACGCCCGCAGCGCTGGTGGATGTCCTCGTGACCGAGCGCGGGGTGCTGGAGCGGCCTGATTCTGCCGGAATGGCGGCCCTGATGGCCTGACCGGCCGCGGCCTGCGATTGGGGTGCTTACCCCGATCCCGCCGTGCTACAATCGCGCATCGATCTGGGACAACTGATCCCTTTCATTCCAAGAACTTACCTCTCGTCCCCCGAATCAATCCCACGGCAGCCAGATGGTCGATTTCGCACGCCAGCTAATTCCGGTCAACATCGAAGACGAGATGCGGCACTCCTATATGGAGTACGCCATGAGCGTGATCGTCGGCCGCGCGCTGCCGGACGTTCGCGATGGTCTCAAACCCGTCCATCGCCGTGTCCTGTTCGCGATGCACGAGTCGAACAACGTCTGGAACCGCCCGTACGTCAAATGCGCCCGCATCGTGGGCGAGGTGATGGGTAAATATCACCCGCACGGGGACAATGCGATCTACGACACCCTGGTGCGCATGGCGCAGGATTTTTCCCTGCGCTACACGCTGATCGACGGACAGGGCAACTTCGGGTCGGTGGACGGTGATGCCCCGGCGGCCATGCGTTACACCGAGTGCCGTCTGGATCGCATCGCCGCGCAGATGCTCGAAGACATCGACCGCGAGACCGTGGATTTCGTGCCGAATTACGACGGCAAGGAACGCGAGCCCACGGTCCTGCCTGCCCGCATCCCGAACCTGCTGGTCAATGGATCCAGCGGAATCGCGGTGGGCATGGCAACGAATATCCCGCCGCACAATCTGCGCGAAATCATCAGCGCATGCCTCGCCCTCATCGAGACTCCGCTGCTGACGGTGGAGGAGCTCATGCGGCATGTGCCCGGGCCCGACTTCCCCACCGCCGGCATCATCAACGGGGCGGCCGGCATCCGTGAGGCCTATCGCACCGGGCGGGGCCGCATTTACGTGCGGGCCAAGGCGGAAATAGAGGACGAAGAAGGGGATTCACCGCGCATCGTGGTGACGGAACTTCCCTATCAGGTGAACAAGGCCCGCCTGATGGAAAAAATTGCGGAGCTGGTGAAGGAGAAGAAGCTCACCGGCATCCGCGAGCTCCGCGACGAGTCTGACAAGCACGGCATGCGGGTGGTCATCGAGATCAAGCGCGGGGAGGTGCCGGAGGTCCTGCTCAACAACCTCTACTCCCAGACCCAGATGCAGACCGTGTTCGGCATCAACACCGTGGCGTTGGTAGACGGGCAGCCGCGCACGCTGGATCTCAAGTCCCTGCTGGAATGCTTCCTGCGCCACCGGCGCGAGGTTGTCACCCGCCGCACGCTCTTCGAACTGCGCAAGGCGCGCGATCGGGCCCATATCCTGGAAGGCCTGGCTGTGGCGCTCGCCAATATCGATGAGGTGATCGCCCTCATCAAGGCGGCTCCTGGCCCCAACGAGGCGCGTACCGCGCTGACCAGCCGCGCGTGGACGCCGGGTGTGGTGGAGACGATGCTCGCCAGAGCCGGTTCCACGGCCTCGCGACCCGATGACCTGCCTGCCCACTGCGGGTTGCGTGATGACGGCTATCACCTCTCCGATCGTCAGGCCAAGGAAATCCTGGAGATGCGCCTGCAGCGCCTGACCGCGCTGGAACAGGACAAGATTCTCGATGAATACCGCGAAATCCTGGTCCGCATCGATGATCTGCTCGACATCCTTGCGCGCCCCGAGCGGCTGTTACAGGTGATCCACGACGAACTGGTGGAGATCCGCGATACCTTCGGTGATGAACGACGGACGCGCATCGAGACCACCCATGAGGATCTCTCACTCGAGGATCTGATCACGCCCGAGGATGTGGTGGTGACCCTGTCCCACAAGGGCTATGCCAAGTCCCAGCCCATCGCTGCCTACCGCTCGCAGCGCCGCGGCGGCAAAGGCAAGACGGCGACCGTGGTCAAGGACGAGGATTTCGTCGACAAGCTCTTCGTCGCCAACACCCATGACACCCTGTTGTCATTCTCCAATCACGGCAAGGTCTATCGACTCAAGGTCTATGAGCTGCCCCAGGCCGGCCGGACTGCGCGCGGCAAGCCGCTCGTGAACCTGCTGCCGCTGGCCGAGGATGAGCGCATCACGGCGATGCTTCCGGTGAAGGAATTCACGCCAGATCGCTTCATCTTCATGGCAACCCGCCATGGCACGGTCAAGAAGACCCCGTTGCAGGAATTCGCCAATGTGCGCTCCAGCGGCATCATCGCGGTGGATCTGGACGTGGATGACAGTCTCGTCGGCGTGGTGCTGACCGATGGCACGAGTGATGTGATGCTGGTCAGCTCCGACGGCAAGGCAGTGCGTTTCAAGGAGCAGGAAGTCAGACCCATGGGCCGAACCGCACACGGTGTGCGCGGCATCCGCCTTGGCGAGGGGCAGCGCGTCATTGCCCTTATCCCGATCGATCCCGAACGCACCATCCTGTTTGCCACGGAAAACGGCTACGGCAAACAGACACGCGTCGACGAATTCCCGGTGCACGGTCGCGGTGGCCAGGGCGTCATCGCGATTCAGACCTCGACCCGCAACGGTGCCGTGGTCGGCGCGGCAGCGGTCACGCCTGAAGCCGAGATCATGCTGGTGAGCGACCGTGGAACATTGGTGCGGACCCCGGTGGAGGGCGTCTCGCTGGTGGGTCGCAACACCCAGGGTGTGCGCCTCATTTCCCTCGGCGACGGTGAAAAGCTCATCGGCATGGAACCGATCGCGGATACCGCTGGCGGCCCAGAAGACGGGGGAGATGCGGGGGAGGACGTCGAGGATGAAGGCGGGGACGAGGCCGGGCAGTGATGGGGGAGGAAGACGCGCTCAAGGCCGCACGGGCCAAGATTGACGCCATCGATCGGGAGCTCCTCCGCCTCATCAACGAGCGCGCCAATCACGCTGTCGAGATCGGCCGCATCAAGCGGCAGGGTGGGGCCATCACCATGCTCTACCGGGCAGAGCGCGAGGCCGAGGTATTGCGGCGTGTGCGCGACGACAACCCCGGCCCGCTGCCTGCCGAGCACGCAGTGCGCATCGTGCGTGAAATCATGTCCGCCTGCCTTGCCCTGGAAGAACCACTGCGTGTGGCCTATCTCGGGCCGGCCGGAACCTACACGCATGCTGCTGCAGAAAAACACTTTGGTGGCGCCGCACGTTTCCTGCCGGTGGCCAGTATCGATGACATCGTGCGCGAAGTGGAGGCGGGTGGTGCCGACTTCGGCGTTCTCCCCATCGAGAATTCGCTGGAAGGACCGGTCAACCAGTCGCACGATGCGATCCGCGCATCGGCGCTCAGCCTCTGCGGGGAAGTGATTCTGCCGGTCCACCACCAGTTCCTGTCCCGTGCGAATACGGTGGAGGGGGTGCGGCGTGTGTATGCACACAGCCAGGCGCTCGCCCAGTGTCGGCGCTGGCTGGACGCCCACTGTCCGGCCGCGGAACGTATCGCCACCAGCAGCAACGCCGAGGCCGCGCGGATGGTCGTCGATGAGCCCGAGGCCGCAGCCATTGCCGGCACCATTGCGGCCGCCCTCTATGAACTGCCCGCGCTGGCCTCGAACATCGAGGATCAGGCGGACAACACCACCCGCTTTCTGGTGCTGGGACGCACGCCGGTGGGACCGACCGGTGACGACATCACCTCACTCGTGTTCGGGACGGCCAATCGGGCCGGCGCCTTGTGCGAAGTGCTGCAGGCGTTCTCTCAGGCAGGCATCAGCATGAGTCGCATCCAGTCCCGGCCACTGCGTCAGGGCACGTGGGAATATGTATTCTTCGTGGACATCGCGGGTCATCAGCAGGATGCCCCGGTGGCCGCGGCACTGGCTGAGGTCGCCCGCCATACCTCTACCTGTCGCATCCTCGGCTCCTATCCGCGCGCGGTTCTCTGAGAGAGATGATCCAGCGACTGGCGATCATTGGCGTCGGCCTGATCGGCGGCTCGCTGGCGGCGGCCCTGCGCCGGCGTGGGCTGGTGCGGGAAGTGGTGGGCTGTGGCCGTGACGCGCGCAACCTGGAACAAGGTCTCGCGATGGGCGTCCTCGATCATTACACCCATGACCCCGCCGAGGCCGCCGCCGGTGCCGACATGGTGGTGGTGGCCGTCACCTTGGGCGCTACCCGTGGAATTCTCGAGCGTATCGCGCCGGCACTCGACGCATCATCCATCGTGACCGATGCGGGCAGCACCAAAGCGGGCGTCATCGCTGATGCGCGTCTTGCCCTTGGCGCGCACTTCCCCCGTTTCGTCCCCGGACACCCCATCGCGGGCGGTGAGCGCAGTGGCGTGGAAGCCTCCAATCCGGATCTCTACGAACGACATCGCGTCATCCTGACGCCGGTTGCCGAGACCACGCCGGCAGCCTTGGCGGCCGTCCGTGAGATGTGGGTGGCGACGGGAGCCGAGGTGGTCGACATGACTCCTGCGCACCACGATGAGGTGCTGGCTGCCACCAGTCACCTGCCGCACATGCTGGCCTACGCCTTGGTGGACTGCCTGGGAGGTCTGGGAGATGGCAAGGGCTCCATTCTCGATTATGCCGCGGGTGGCTTTCGCGACTTCACTCGCATCGCGTCCAGCAATCCCGAGATGTGGCGGGATATCGCCTTGCAGAATCGGGAGCCACTGGAGGCCTTGTGCGCGCGCTTTGAGGCGACTTTCAATGACCTCCGGCAGGCCATTGCGCGCGGCGACGGTGCCGCCATGGAGGCCATGTTCACGCGTGCCAAGCAGGTACGCGATGCCTATCTGCAGAGGAGCGGCAAGCCGTGAGCAACGACATCCTCATCGCGCGGCCGGGGGGGCGCCTGCAAGGCAGCCTCACCGTCCCGGGTGACAAATCCATCTCCCATCGCTCGGTGATGCTCGGTGCGCTGGCCGAGGGCGTGACCGAGGTGCGTGATTGCCTCATGGGTGAGGATGTTCGCGCCACCATGGCGGCGTTTCGTGCGATGGGCGTCAGGATCGATGAGCTGGAGGGCGGGCGCCTGCTGCGTATCCAGGGTGTCGGCCTGAACGGGCTCAAGGCGCCGACCGAGGTGCTGGATTGCGGCAATTCCGGCACGTCGATGCGCTTGCTGTGTGGCATCGTCGCCGGCGCCGGACTGCCGGCCACCTTGAGTGGCGACGCGTCACTGTGTCGTCGACCCATGCGCCGGGTCACCGAGCCTCTGGGTCTCATGGGTGCCCAAATCGAGACCGCGGATCGGGGCACGCCTCCCTTGCGTATCCACGGTGGACGGGCACTGCGTGGAATCGACTATGTGCTGCCCGTGGCCAGTGCGCAGGTCAAATCGGCGTTGTTGCTGGCCGGGCTTTTTGCCGAGGGTGAGACCTGCGTGACCGAGCCTGCCATCACCCGTGACCACAGCGAGCGGATGCTGCGTGGTTTTGGTGTGACGGTCGCACAATCCGGTTCCCGGGTCTGCATCAAAGGTGGCCAGGCCTTGCGTGCCACCTCGATCGTGGTGCCGGCCGATATCTCATCCGCCGCTTTCTTCCTCGTCGGGGCGGCGCTGCATGGCCGCGAAGCCCTGACCGTGCGCGCTGTCGGCGTCAATCCCACCCGTACCGGGGTCCTCGACATCCTGCGTCTCATGGGCGCGAGGCTCTCACTCGACAATCCACGCGAGATTGGCGGTGAGCCGGTGGCGGACATCACCGTGCACCCGGGTGAACTGCACGGCGCCGAGATTCCCCCTGAACTCGTGCCGCTCGCCATCGATGAATTCCCCGCCCTGTTCGTGGCCGCCGCCTGTGCGCGGGGCCGTACTGTGGTGACCGGTGCGGAAGAATTGCGGCACAAGGAGAGTGACCGGATCGAGACCATGGCCCGGGGCTTGCGGACCCTGGGCGTCACCGTCGAGACGCTGCCGGATGGCATGATCATCGAAGGCCGCCAGAGCCTCGGCGGGGGCACCATCGAGGCGCATGGCGACCACCGTATCGCCATGGCTTTCGCCATGGCAAGCCTGCGGGCCAAGGCCGATATCACCCTGCATGGCGCTTCCGCGATCGCGACTTCCTTCCCGGACTTCGTGGCGCTGGCCAGAACTGCCGGCCTGCTGATCTGAGCGCGCGCATGGCTGTCCACCCTCCCGTCATCGCGGTCGACGGGCCGAGTGGCACCGGCAAGGGCACGCTCTGCCTGCGCCTGGCGGCGCAACTGGGTTGGCATTTCATGGACAGCGGGGTGCTCTACCGCTTGGTCGGTTTCCTCGCCCTCAAGCGCGGCCTTGCCCTGGATGACGCGACAGGGCTCGTGCCACTGGCGGCCGACCTGCCGGTTGAGTTCCGTCCCCTGGCCGATGATCTCGAGATCCACCTGGAAGGCGAGGATGTGACCCTGGCCGTGCGCACCGAGCACATTGGTGATGCGGCTTCCAGGGTGGCGGCCTGTCCCCCGGTGCGGGAAGCCTTGCTCGCGCGCCAGCGCGCGATGCGTCGGGCGCCGGGGCTGGTGGCCGACGGGCGGGACATGGGTACGGTGGTGTTTCCGGATGCGCCGCTCAAGATTTTCCTGACCGCCAGCGCCGAGACGCGCGCGGAGAGGCGTTATAAGCAGTTGAAGGGCAAGGGAAATGATGTTAGCTTGCCATCGCTCTTGGAGGACATCCGTACCCGCGACGAACGTGATGCGACACGCGCGATAGCGCCGCTCGTACCCGCGCCAGACGCCGAGATTCTTGATACGACCCTGCTCGGGATTGCCGAAGTGACAGACCACGTGATGCACCTGGTGCGCCAACGTGGTCTCGCCTGACCCACAGACCGCGCAAGACCGGATGTCCGTTTGTTCAACCCCCAACCCTGTCAAAGGTGGGGACGGTCATGCCC
>JBDLQR010000350.1:0-10178 GCA_039800485.1 Pseudomonadota bacterium | reverse complement strand
TGCTCATCGAGGAGCATTACGGGCGCCCCATGGATATCGAGTGGGCACGGGACGGACTGGATGGACAGCTGTATGTGGTGCAGGCGCGTCCGGAAACCGTGCAGAGTCGCAACAGCCAGGTCATCGAGCGATTCGATCTGCAGCAGCGCGGCAAGGTGCTGGTAGAGGGACGCAGCATCGGACAGAGAATTGGCGCCGGTGTGGCCCGTGTGATCACGGATTTGTCCACCATGGCCGAACTCCGCGATGGCGATGTGCTGGTGACAGACATGACGGACCCGGACTGGGAGCCCGTGATGAAGCGGGCAGCCGCGATCGTCACCAACCGCGGTGGACGCACTTGCCACGCCGCCATCATTGCCCGTGAACTCGGTGTGCCGGCGGTAGTCGGTTGCGGTGACGCCACCTCCCGGATCCAGGATGGCGAAGCGGTCACCGTTTCCTGCGCCGAGGGCGACACGGGCTTCGTCTATGCGGGCAATCTGCCCTTCGTCCAGCGTCAGATTGAACTCAACGCCATGCCGGAAATTCCGGTGAAAATCATGATGAATGTCGGCAACCCGGACCGGGCATTCGCGTTTGCGAATCTGCCGAACAAGGGTGTGGGGCTGGCGCGGCTGGAGTTCATCATCAACCGCATGATCGGCATTCACCCGCGTGCGCTACTGGAATTCGACACTCTGGCGGCAGATCTCAAGGCGACCATCGCCCCACACGTGCAAGCCTATCCCTCTCCAAGAGAATTCTTCGTGACCCGTCTGACAGAGGGCATCGCGACCATCGGCGCTGCATTTGCACCGCATCCGGTGATCGTGCGCATGTCCGACTTCAAGTCCAATGAATACGCGAACCTCATCGGTGGCCAGGTCTACGAGCCTCACGAAGAAAACCCGATGCTCGGCTTTCGCGGCGCCTCGCGGTACGTGGCGGATTCTTTCCGCGCCTGCTTTGCCATGGAATGCGAAGCGCTCAAGCGCGTCCGCGATCAGATGGGTCTCACCAACGTCGAAGTGATGGTGCCCTTCGTGCGCACGCCGGACGAAGCGGCCCAGGTGGTAGGTCTGCTCGAACAGCACGGTCTCAAGCGGGGCGAGAACGGCCTGAAAATCATCATGATGTGTGAGCTGCCATCGAATGCGCTGCTTGCGGAGTCATTCCTGCAGTACTTTGACGGGTTCTCCATCGGTTCCAATGACCTCACCCAGCTGACCCTGGGGCTGGATCGCGACTCCGGCCTGGTGGCCCATCTCTTTGATGAGCGCAATGAAGCGGTGAAATTCCTCATGTCGCGGGCGATTTCCGCCTGCAGGAGCGCCGGCAAGTACATCGGCATCTGTGGTCAGGGCCCCTCGGACCACGAAGATCTCGCAGCGTGGCTGCTGGAGCAGGGCATTGAGAGCATCTCCCTCAACCCGGACACGGTGGTGGAGACCTGGATCGATCTGGCCAACCGCAAGGCCTGAGCTGGATTGGGTTGGATGCGCGAGGGGCGAGACCTGTCTTCAGCCCCGGGACGTTACGCGGGAGGACGGTCGACGATCAGTCGAGCCCGCTGATTCGCATGGAGAGGTCGACCGCGCGCAGGTGCTTGGTCAGCGCGCCGACCGACACATAATCAACGCCGGTCGCCGCGACCGCCGGCAAGTCCTCGTAGTCGAAGCCGCCCGAGGCTTCCAGCGGTACGCGACCCGCGGCCACCGCGACAGCCTGGCGCATCTCTGCAAGCCCGAAGTTGTCCAGCAAAAGCATGTCCGCACCCGCCCCGATGGCTTCCTCAATCTGGGTGAGTGTCTCTACCTCCACTTCAATCGGCACCTGCGTGCCGGTGGCACGCAGGGCATGGATGGCGGCCCGTACGCCACCCGCGGCGCTGATGTGGTTTTCCTTGATGAGGATCCCGTCATGGAGACCCGCCCGATGATTGAATCCCCCGCCGCATTTCACCGCATATTTCTGCGCGCGGCGCAGCCCGGGGATGGTCTTGCGGGTGTCCAGCAGCCGGGTTGAGGTGCCGGCCAGTTGGGCTGCATAGCGTGCTGTCACGGTGGCGGTCCCGGACAGGCTCTGGAGAAAGTTGAGGGCCGCCCGCTCACCGCTGACCAGCGCGCGTGCGCTGCCTGAAAGTTCGCACAGGACTGCACCGGCCACGACCCGGTCGCCATCATGCGCCTGCCACTGTACCCGCACCGCGGGATCCACAGCGCCATAAACGGCATCGAACCAGCGGGTGCCGCACAGAACCGCGTCCTCGCGCACGATGACGCGCGCTTGCGCCTGGCGGTCTGGCGGAATGAGTGTGGCGGTGAGATCGCCGCCGCCCAGATCCTCTGCCATGGCCAGCCTGACGTTCTCCGCGAGATCCGCGAAATAATCCATCCGGGTGGCGGCGCGATCGAAGCGGGAAGATGACATGCTGGAATCCTGTGCGGTCTGGCCTTGGCAGATGGCGCTGCGTGTGCCGGCGCCCGATAATTGGACGAGGCGCACTATAGCCCAGGACGCATGAGCCCATGAATGCGGGATTGCCGGAATCGCCCTTCAGCAGCGGATGGCACAGCGCTGCACGCAGGATCCCCTCACCCAATCAGGATGAGCGTGCGGTGACGGCCGAGGTGGACATGATCGTGGTGCATGCCATCAGCCTGCCACCCGGGGAGTTCGGGAGTGGCTGCATCGATGCCTTGTTCACCAACGCGCTCGACACAGCCGAGGACCCGCGGCTGGCAGGACTGGGGTCATTGCGGGTGTCGGCGCATTTTCTGATTGATCGCGGCGGCGCACTGACCCAGTACGTGCCCTTGCAGGCCCGCGCCTGGCATGCGGGCGTGTCGTCTTTTGGTGGGCAGGAAGGGTGTAACCACCGGTCAATCGGCGTAGAGCTGGAGGGCACGGACGAAACACCCTTCACGGATGCGCAGTATGCGGTGCTGCGGAAGCTGTGCGTTGCGCTGATGCAGGCCTACCCGCGCATCACGCATGCACGCATCGTCGGTCATTCCGATATCGCGCCGGGTCGCAAGACCGATCCGGGCGTGTGTTTTGACTGGGTCAGGCTGCGTGCGGCAATTCTGGCGCAACAATTGTCGAGCGCGCCCGGGACTTGAAACCGCTCAGGTCCAGGTGGTCTGCAAGGCGTGTGCGGAGACAAGCTGGTTGCCCTGTGGATGGCTCAGATAGACCAGATCTCCTTCGTACCAGTCGCCGAGCACAACACGTTCGCAGGACCTGCCATCGAGCTCCAATTCATGGCGGGCTGGTCGGTGCGTGTGCCCATGGATCAGGCGCTGTACGTCATGCAGGCGCATCACGCGCATGACCTCGAGTTCCTCGGCATCCATGATGTAGTCATCCTTCGCGCTCATGGATTGCTGCGTACCGGCGCGGGTTTCGGTTGCGATACGACGACGCTCCGACAAGGGCAGGTTCAGAAATTGCGCCTGGCGTGCCGGCGCCCGTACCGTCTGCCTGAACTGCAAGTACTGGAGATCCCGTGTACAGAGCAGATCTCCGTGCGTGAGCAGAGTCGGCATGCCCGCCAGCACGATGCGATGGTAATCCGGCAGCAACTCCGCCCCGGTTTCCGCGGCGAACCGCGACTGCATCAGGAAGTCGCGGTTGCCAGTCATCACACCAAGCTGGACACCCCGCTTGCTCAGGGTCCGAAGGGCCTCAATCAGCCGGCGGTGCAGGGGATCATCATCGTCGTCCCCCGGCCAGAACTCGACCAGGTCGCCCAGCAGATAGAGTGCATCCACATTGCCAGGCGCCCTGGCCAGCAGATCGAAGAATCGATCTGCCTGGGCCGGACGCGTTGCACACAGATGCAGGTCGGAGGCAAAAAGCGTGCGGGACATCCCCGAATCAGACCAGGGTCACGCTCGTCATGATGACGGCCTCGGCCGGCACATCCTGCATGTAACCGCTGCGGGTAGTGCTCACACCCTTGATTACGTTGACTACCTCCATGCCGGCCACGACCCGGCCGAACACGCAATAGCCCCAGCCATCAGGAGTCTTGGCCCGGTGGTCGAGAAAGAGATTGTCCGAGACATTGATGAAGAACTGGGCCGTAGCCGAGTGGGGATCATTGGTACGCGCCATGGCGATGGTCCCGACTGTGTTGGAGAGTCCGTTGTCGGCCTCGTTCTTCACCGGCGCGCGCGTCTGTTTCTGATCCATGTTCTCCGTCAGGCCACCGCCTTGAACCATGAATCCGTCGATCACTCGGTGGAAAATGGTGCCGCTGTAAAAATCGTCTGCCACGTATTGCAGGAAGTTGGCGACGGTATCCGGAGCGGCCTCGGGGTCGAGTTCCAGGGTGATGTCGCCCTTGTTGGTGGTGATGCGGACTTGGGGTGAGGACATGGGCAGGATGCTCGTGACTGGGATGGCCGCTGATCGTGCGGGATGGCGTGTGACCGCGCAAGCCGAGGACGGCGGCAGAGCTGTACCCCGGGGCGTTGGTGCAATTGACCCTGCGACACCTGCTGCGTATCATGCCGGTCCTTTCGTCGGGCAGGTGCCCTGAAAGGTCGGCACGGGGCATAGCGCAGTCTGGTAGCGCACCTGCTTTGGGAGCAGGGGGTCGGGGGTTCGAATCCCTCTGCCCCGACCAAAATTCCCACCGCGACGACGATTGGTTGACCGAGGGTTGGCCCGGGTTTGAAATGCGCCTGTAGCTCATTCGGATAGAGCATCGGCCTTCTAAGCCGAGGGTAGCAGGTTCGAATCCTGCCAGGCGCGCCACCGCTTCGCCTGGAGGGCCAAGGCCCCGGATGTCGCTGGCAAGGGTAACGCCCAGCCAGGACATTTCCGCAGACTGAATGAAGATTCAATGGCGGGCGTAGCTCAGTTGGTAGAGCACAGGTTTGTGGTACCTGGTGTCGTGGGTTCGATCCCCATCGCTCGCCCCATTCATCTTCGATGATTCCCTGGATTCAGGGCCGTTAGCTCAATTGGTAGAGCAGCTGACTCTTAATCAGTAGGTTGTAGGTTCGAGTCCTACACGGCCCACCAACTCCCTTTCCTCTGCGTGATCCTCCTCCGGCACTCACCGCCAGATCGCGCTCCTCTGCGCCCGTGCTTCCCGATCAAACTGACCTCCATTGCTGAACGGCCGTTCCTCCGGCCCCCGCCGCCGGAATGGTGATTCCCGCCCCAAACCACTACGCTGTGGGCTCGCAAACAAATCAAATACCGAGGAAAGTCCCATGGGGATATCGATCGACAAGGTCCTGTCTGATGACAAGGCCACACTGACGCTGCTGAAAGTCCTGGCCGACAACAGCTTCGACTCCATCCTGATCACGGATGCAACGCCCGCCGGCAAGATCATGTACGCGAACAATGCGTTCAAGAAGCTGACGGGTTACACGAGGGAAGAGGCAATTGGGAAAACCCCCCGCATCCTGCAGGGGCCGGCGACGGACCAGAGCGTGATCAACCGGCTGAGGCAGGCCCTTGAGACGGGCAAGACCTTCGAAGGCCGGGCCATCAACTACAAGAAGGACAAAACGCCCTTCATCATGCACTGGCGGGTGCTGCCGGTAAAAAGCGGCTCGAAGATCAGTGGGTGGATTGCTATCCAGCGAGAGGTGTCTGGCCTCTGATTCCCGACGCCCGCGCGGTGTAGCTCTCTCACCGCATCAAAACCACCTCATCGGTTCAGCTGCCCGGGTTCTTCCGGGAGTGTGGGCCATGAGGTGCTCGGCCTGCTGCCAACCGTGGTGCCAATAGCCTGCCTATAGGGCACCCCAACGGTCAGCCATGTGCACTCTGCGTAACGTAAGTCGCGTCAATGCTTGCATCAGCAAGTGATACTCCGTCGTTGCGTGAGCAACGTGGCGCTTACCAGATAATTCAGACTGTATCTCGGGACTTTGCCGAATCAGAGGCGACGGCACTGCCCTTCACCGAGGTGACCAGGAAGCCCATTATTCTGACTGGTGTCGTCTATTGCCCCCCATGCATTGGACGCTGACGCATCAAGCAAAAACGTCCACTGTGACGAGTAGGGACCGCAAGCGTTTCCGGCGCCCATCAAAGTGGTTGTTCGTATTATCCCTTGCCCAACGCGATTCATGGTGTACTTGCTATCGACTAAATCCATTTTGTGCAGGCAAGACCCTGTGAGGAGGGGCGCCAGGTTGGAAGAGAATCTGTAAGTGTAATACATCGAACTACCCGGCAAAAAATGACCGAAATTCTCCTGATCTTTCACCCCATCCAAGACCAAACGAGCGGTTGCTACATATTCAGTAAAGCCCCCGACTCCATAGTCGATGGAACCGGAAAATCGACATTGCCACACACCACTTGGCAGCGTGGTAGCCACCCGACTGACCGGTCCCAGTAATCCAGTGGGATAGCTGGTGAGGTCCGTGGCTATGGCAGATTTGAAACTGGCTGCCAGAATCGCGAAAAGTAGCGCGGATGCCCTCATGAGGAGCTCTCCTGCTGGGGATGCTGATAGACACGCCGCATCGTATTCGGGCGCAATTCTTCAACCACCCGCCGACTCAAGGCCGGCGGCACTGCCCGTCGCCGATGTGATTGGCAACCCCGTTATTCTGGGTGGTGTCGTCCGCCGTGACGAAGGCATTGACGCTTGCGTTGTCCAACATGAAGGTCCATTGCGCGCTGAGTGCCGGGCAGTTGGCGGGATCATTCTCGTTGGCCAAGGTTGTCAGTCTGACGATTCCCTGGCGTCGTTTGTTCATGGTGTACTTGCTGTCTGCCAGATCGACTTTGCGTTGGCAGGAATAGGACGGGAGGACGTCCGGGATGCGGAAAGTTGTGTATGAAAAACTCCCAGGAAGCAGATGACCGAAATTGTCCTGATCCTTGATGCCATCGTAGACAAGTCTGGAAATGGCATTGTATTCAACGCGGTATCCGAAGTAGTCAAAGCTGCCGGCAAACTGGCATTGCATCACGCCACTGGGCAGGGTGGTGGCAACGCCAGAGACAGGGCCGAGCAGCCCGGTGGGGTAGCTTGTCATATCCGTGGCCTGCGCCGAGGGCATTGGCCCGGCCAATATCGCCGCAACCGTAATGGCCAGTCTTGAAGGAGCCTTCATCTAGAAATTCCTGACGCGGTGAGTATGCGTAAACGCTAATCAGCGTTCCTCAAGAAAGCTAGGGAAATTATCCCGATTCCGGAAAAGTGTGATCAAAGCCTCAGGAAAAGACAGCCCCCTTGGGTTTTGGTAGGTGGGGCGATGAACCCAAGCCCCGCCAAAACCCGGGTTTTTGTCCGGCTGCACTGCTGCAGTCCTGCAGACCGCGATTGCAGTTCCGCCATGTCCTGGGCTTTTGGACATCCCCTGCTCGACTCCTGACACGGCGCTTTCGCGGGCAATTCTCCTGTTCGATCCCTCGGGCATGTTTTCTGCAGAGGGCCCTCCATCGGCGTCCAATCGACGGACTTGAGATGGCAGGCAGGTATGACGGACTCACTCTCTGACAAGGCGATATCGGAACTCATGGCCACCGTGGAGGCGCGCGGCGCCCGTGCGCTCCACGTTGCAATCCCCGACCTCGATGGCGGGCTGCGCGAGCGCCGGCTCCCCACCCAATCAATCCCGGATGCCTTGGGCCCAGAGGCCAGCTTCTGCAATGTCCTCCATGAATGGGACGTGGCAGACACCGTGCACGGTGCCGGACCCTTCATCGGCGAGGGGATTGCTGTCGACCCTTCCAGTATCAGGACCTATCCCTTTGAGGAGGCGGCAGCCTGGGTGCTGGCGGATTTTACCGGTCCTCACCGAGCCACCAGTCCGCGCCAGCTTTTGCGCGCGGTCGTGGCGCGGGCAAAAGACCTCGGCTTTTTTCCGCGTGCCGCGTTTGAATTTGAATGGCTGGTCTTCAATGAAGACGCGCATTCCCTGCGGCGCAAGCAATTCACCGGGCTCGAGCCCTTCGCGCCGGACAATCGCTGCTGGGACGCCCAGAGCGCCGCGATCAACGCGCAGGTGGTCGCCGAACAGCAGCAGATGCTGGAGGCGGCGGAGATTGGCGTCTTCGGGCTCGGCATGGAACTGGGTGCAGGCTGCATGGAGGCGACTCTGGCCGCGACGGATGCCTTGCGTGCGGCGGACGATGCGCTGTTCTTCAAGGTGGCCACGCGCGCTTTTTTCCGGCGACGGGGGCAGACCGCCTGCTTCATGGCACAGTCGGATGCCGCGGCGCCCGGGCTTTCCGGCCATATCCATCTTTCGCTGCGCGATGCGGAAGGCCGCAACCTGTTCTCGCACCCGGAGGGCAGGCCCAGTGAACTCGGGCATCAGTTCATCGGGGGTGTTCTCCACCTGTTGCCTGACCTGCTCGCCTTGCCGCTCTCCACCGTCAACGCCTACCGCCGCCTGACGCCCGGGAACTGGGCGCCGCGCACCGCGACCTGGAGCATCGGTGGCTACACCACCGCGGTGCGCGCAGTGCCGGCCAACGGACCGCTGGCTAGGCTCGAATTCCGGATTCCTGGTGCGGATGTGAACCCGTATCTCGGGCTTGCAATGTTTCTGGCCGCCGGACTGTGGGGCATCGGACAGCGGATTGAGGCGCCTGCGCCAGTCGTTGGCGATGGCCGTCTGCATCAGGACCCGTCCCGTTCTCCGCTGCCGCGGGATCTGTTCGCCGCGGCGGAAAGCCTTGCCGCCAGCAGGGTCGCCGCGGACCTCTTCGGGCCAGCCTTCATCACGCACTACACGGCAAGCCGGCGCCATGAATTCCAGGCCCTGCAGCGTGCAGTGAGCCTGGCCGAGAAAGCCCGTTACTTTGAAACCGTCTGAGGAGCCTGCTATGAACCAGGAGACAGCCACACCTGCGAACCTGACCGCGTCCAGCACAGCTGCCGGGACGGATCTATCGCGGCATGTACAAAATGAGATCCGCCGCGACGCTGTGCGTGCCGTGACCGAAAAAATCGCCAGGCTGGGTGTCAAGCATGTGCTTTACCAGTTCGTATCCGTCACTGGCCGGGTCATGGGTAAGGCTGCACCCGCTGCCCATTGGTCGACGATTGCGGAGCGGGGCGTGCAGCTCTGGTACGGCGCAGTTGCGGATGTGTGCACCGATCGCAGAGGCGAGTACATCGGCTACGGCGCCAATGCCTCGGAGCTGGTCGCGATTCCAGATCCCGAGAGCTTTTGCCAACTCCCCTGGAACCCGAGGGTGGCACGGGTTTTCTGCACGCTGTTCCGCAACCGTGAAGACGGGGAGGACGCGGGGGCGTTTCTGACCTCAGACTGCCGCGGCAATCTGCGTCGGCTGCATGCCCGGTTCCAGGAGCGACACGGGATGCATCTGCGGGTGGGCTGCGAACCCGAAATGATGTGGCTGAAGCGTGGGCCGGATGGCAAGTTCGCAGGCGGCACCACCCGTCCTTTTGCCTACCACATCGATCAGTTTGAGCAGCTGTTGCCGGTGATCGAGAAAGTCACCAGTTATTCCCAGGCGATGGGCCTCGACATGATCCAGGGTGATCACGAAGACGCCCCCGGCCAGCTCGAGCTCAACATCTGGTTTGATGAAGCCCTGCGCAATGCCGATCGGCTTACCACTTACCGCCAGATCTGCGCCCAGGTGGCGCGAGAGTTCAATCTCATCGCCACTTTCATGAGCAAACCCTTCATGGGAGTGGCGGCGAATGGCTGCCACCACAACGTGTCGCTGTGGACGGGCGGCGAGGACCAGGTCAATCCCTTGGAGCACGAAGGCGAACTACCGGGCAGTGCCGAGTTGTTCACCTACCGCAAGGGCGGACGCAATGAGTTCACACGGGAGACCGGCGAATGGCTCCCCGCACCCGTCGGCCTGCACTGCATAGGTGGCATGATGGAACACCTGCCGGCACTGACGGCACTGGGGGCGTCCACGGTAAATTCCTATCGCAGGCTCGCGGACCTCGGTTTCTGGGCGCCTGTCTACCGGGATTGGGGATTGCAGAATCGTACGGTCGCCGTGCGTGTCTCGGCGCCGGGACGTCTGGAATACCGTGCGGTTGATTCTCTGGTTAATCCCTACCTCATGGCGGCGGGTTTGCTGCAGGCCTTTGATGATGGCCTCACGCGCAAGCTTGACCCGGGTGAACCCGAACAGCGCAACATCTACGATGCCATCGACTCGGGGAAAGCTGTGCGCCGTATTCCATCAGATCTTCGCGAAGCGCTGGACGCGCT
>JBDLQR010000349.1:0-4138 GCA_039800485.1 Pseudomonadota bacterium | reverse complement strand
ACCAAAGGGCAGGGCATCACTGCGGTTGCCCGGGCACTTTCGGGCAAAGGCCTGCTGGAGCGTCCGATCTATCTCAGGGTGGAGGCCGTCAGGCTGCGCCTTGCGGGGCGCTTGCAGGCCGGTGTCTACGAGCTGGTGCCGGGTCTCACGCCCCGCGATATCCTGCAGCGCTTCGTCCGTGGAGAGGTGAAGCGCTATCGCTTCACGGTGGTGGAAGGTTCAACCTTTGCAGAGTTGCGCGCCCGGATTGCATCGCTGCCGGGCGTGAAGCAGACCTCGGCCGGTTTGGGTGACGAAGCATTGATGGCACAGATGGGTTCCAGCGGACGCGCGCCGGAGGGCCGTTTCTTCCCTTCCACCTATGAATATCTGCACCATACAGAAGACCTCGCGCTGTACCGCCGGGCCTATCGCGAGATGCAACGCGTTCTTGCCGCTGCCTGGCAGGCCCGACGGCCTGACTTGCCTTACCGCTCCCCGGATGAGGCATTGATCATGGCCTCGATCATCGAAAAGGAGACGGGGCTGGCTGCGGAACGGGCGCAGATTGCCGGAGTGTTCGTGCGGCGCCTGCAACGCGGGATGCGTCTGCAGACCGACCCGACTGTGATCTATGGCCTGGGTGACGCCTTTGATGGCAATCTGCGCAAACGCGACCTCTTGCGGGATACCCCGTTCAACACCTATACCCGTGCGGGTCTGCCGCCAACACCCATCGCGCTGCCGGGTGAAGCCGCGATTCTCGCCGCCCTGAACCCGGCACCGGGGAAGGCACTCTACTTTGTGGCGCGCGGTGACGGTTCGCACGAATTCACGGCGAGCCTTGCCGCGCATCAGCGCGCGGTTCGCCAGTATCAATTGCAGTGAGGCACTTGTGACGACGTCCACACCGGGGGCAAACAGAGGCCGCTTCATCACCCTGGAGGGTATCGAGGGTGTCGGCAAATCGACCCAGGTCGAAGCCCTTCGAATGCTGCTGGCTGAACGAACGGCAGAGGTGGTGGTAACCCGCGAGCCCGGGGGCACGGCGCTGGCAGAGCGTTTGCGGGGGCTCCTGCTCGCGACCGATCTGCCGCCCATGGACAGCCTGACCGAATTGATGCTCATGTTCGCCGCCCGCGCCGAACATCTGGCGCAGGTCATTCGCCCGGCGCTGCAGCGTGGTGCGTGGGTGCTGAGCGATCGCTTCCATGACGCCAGTTATGCCTACCAGGGGGGTGGTCGTGGCGAAGCGGTGTCCCGGATCGCAATCCTTGACCATCTGGTGGTGGGGGACACCCAACCGGATCTCACCTTCCTGCTGGATGCTCCTGTGGCGGTGGGCATGGCGCGGGCGGCTGCACGCCGTGGCCAGGCAGATCGCTTCGAGCATGAACAGCAAGCTTTTTTCGAACGGGTGCGGGATTGCTACCTCGCACGGGCCCGGGCAGAGCCTGAGCGCTTCGTGGTGCTGGATGCCACGCGTCCGGTGTCCGAAGTGACAGCCGACATCGGCACCGTACTCGCCCAGCGCTTCAGCGCATGAGTCCCGGCGACCCGGCACCCTATCCCTGGCAGGCGAGGGCCTGGGCGCAACTCGCACAGGCGCGTCGCCAGGGCAGGTTGGGCCATGCCTGGTTGGTGAGTGGTCGCCCGGGCATGGGCAAGGGGGCGTTCACCGTCGCGCTTGCGCGTGCTGTGTTGTGCGAGGCGGGCGGCGACACGGCCTGCGGCGCCTGCCGCAGTTGTCTGCTCATGACAGCAGGCAGTCACCCGGATTTCTGCGCGGTGGGAATTCCGGAGGACAAGAGCGGCATCCTCATCGACCAGATCCGTGAGCTCAATGATTTCTATACGCTGAGTGCGCATTATGGGCGCGCCAAGCTGGCGCTGATCAGTCCGTCCGAGGCCATGAACCGGCCGGCGGCAAATGCCTTGCTGAAACTGCTCGAGGAACCCCCGCCGCTTGCCCTCTTGATCCTCGAGACCGCGCGACCCGATCTGCTGCTGCCGACGCTGCGCAGCCGCTGCCAGCGAATCTCGCTCGACGGGATCCCGGACGCGGAAGCCCTCGCGTGGCTGGCCACACAGATGCCGGCGGCCGCGCCCGCGGCAGTCGAGGCCCTGTTCCTGCTCGGTGGTCGGGCGCCCTTGGCAGCGCTGGCGGCCCATGAGCAAGGGCTGCCCGCGCTGCTTGGCAAGCTGGTGCCGCAAATGAGCGGGGTTGCGCGCGGCCGTATCCATGCGGTGCAGGCGGCGCAGGCTCTGGGTGAAGCACCCATTGCGACTGTCGTGGACCTCATGCAGCGCGTGGTCCATGGCTTGGTCACGGGGGAGGTCGGCTTTCTCCCGGCGGGGGAGGCCGCGGATTTGCTTGCCCTGCGCGATGTTCTAAACTCCGCGTCCCTGTTCGGCTTTCTGGCCGAGGCGGTGGAAGTCAAGCGGTTGGCCACTGCGGCCGCTACACTCCGACAGGCAGACTTGAGTGAGACGCTATGGCTGGCATGGATGAGGGCGACAAGGACTCGAAGACGCAGGGCGTGACAAACCTGTCCGGGATCCCCATGGGCAAGAATGCCCGACAGGGAATCCTGTCACTCGCGATCCGCGACAAGAACCTGCTTTACTCCTCCTACATGCCTTATGTGAAGAATGGCGGCCTGTTCATCCCGACCAGCAAGAGCTACCACATCGGGGACGAGGTCTTCATGCTGCTCACGCTCACCGACAGCGCAGAGAAGCTCCCGGTGGCAGGCAAGGTGGTCTGGATTACTCCGGCAGGCGCGGGCAGCAACCGACCGGCCGGAATCGGTGTGCAATTCAGCGAACTGGACAACGGCGCCACACGCAGCAAGATAGAGACCCAGCTGGCCGGCATGATCAAGGCCGACCGCCATACCTACACCCTCTGACGCGCACTCTGCCGATTCGGATCAAGGCCGGCCGGTGCGCAGGACCTCATGACCGGAACGGCCCTCACCATGTCATTGTCGCTCGTCGATTCCCACTGCCACCTGCCGCTGGTGGCGACACCTGAACGCAGCATCGATGCCCTGCTCGTCGATGCGGCTCACAAGCACGTAGACCATGTGCTGTGCGTGGCGGTCGATCTCGAGACTTTGCCCGGGGTGCTGGATTCGGCCGCTGGGCGGCCTGGTGTTTTCGCGTCTGTTGGTGTGCACCCCAACACCGAGGGGGCCAACGAAGAACCTTCGCTCGCGCGCCTGCTGACAGAGGCGGCAAAACCCAAGGTCGTGGCCATCGGTGAAACCGGTCTTGATTACTACCATTCGGAGGGCGATCTGTCCTGGCAGCATGCCCGTTTCCGTACCCATATCCGGGCTGCACGGGAGTGCGGCAAGCCGCTCATCATCCATACGCGTGAATCGGCCAGCGATGTCATCAGACTGCTGCGTGAAGAGCAGGCGCAGGAGGTCGGCGGGGTGATGCATTGCTTCGTGGAGGACTGGGACACGGCGAGTGCGGCCATGGATCTCGGATTCTTCATTTCCTTTTCCGGCATCGTGACCTTCAAGTCTGCGCGCACCCTGCAGGAAGTTGCCCGGCGCGTGCCACTCGAGCGCCTGCTGGTTGAAACCGATGCACCCTGGCTCGCTCCGGTTCCGTTCCGCGGCAAGCAGAATGAGCCGGCCTTCGTCTGGCATACCGCCCGCTTCCTCGCGGATCTGCGCGAGGAAAGCTTCGAGTCGCTGGCAGCAGCGACCACCGAAAACTTCTTTCAGTTGTTCCGCTCGGCGCAGCGGGTTGCCGGCCCCTGAGGCGAGGCGCTTCCGTATCACGATTGACCGATTGTCTACAAAAATCGGAGAATAAGCCCTCTGATGCCATCCACGTGGTGAAAGAGGCTTTAATTGTCGACAATCAAGTCCTTTCCCAAGGCCGGACCCACGCTCGAGCCGGGCACGCTGACTGACCGCATCTGCGAGCAGCTCAAGACCGCCATCGTGCGCGGTGAGCTCGCCCAGGGCAGCAAACTCAACGAACCTGCGCTGGCGACCCGTTATGGCATCTCCCGTGGTCCGTTGAGGGAAGCGCTGCGGCGTCTGGAGGGCCTCGGACTGGTCGTCCATGTGCCACATGCAGGGGCACGGGTCATCACGCTCTCGCGCGCGGAAGTCCTGCAGATTTACGATGTACG
>JBDLQR010000348.1:0-5437 GCA_039800485.1 Pseudomonadota bacterium | reverse complement strand
TGGGTCATTTTCAGCGAGCGACAGCCATGCAACCAGCCAAACCCTTTGCCGGCAGCCGTATTCTCATCACCAACGACGATGGCATCGAGGCCCCCGGCATCAAACTGCTGGAGGAGATTGCCCGTGAGCTGTCAGACGACATCTGGGTGATCGCGCCCGATCACGAAAAAAGCGGCGCCGGACATTCGATCTCACTGCACATCCCCATCCGTCTGCGGCGCGTGAGCGAGAAGAGCTACGCCGTGACCGGCACGCCCACTGACTGTGTGCTCATGGCTTTCCACGAGATCATGAAGGAGCACCCCCCTACCCTGGTGCTCTCCGGCATCAACAATGGCGCCAATCTGGCCGAAGACGTCACCTATTCAGGGACAATCGCCGCAGCCATGGAAGGAACCCTGCTTGGCGTGCGTTCGATTGCGCTCAGCGTGGTGCGCCCCCTAGGTGGCCAGGCGGACTGGGAGGGCGCGGGTCGCTACGCCCCCGGGCTGCTGCGGAGCCTCATTGATTCCGACAACTGGCCCGAGGGCAGCTTCCTCAACATCAATTTCCCGGAATGCCCGGTAGACGAAATCTCCGGAGTACGCGTGACTCGCCAGGGCCGACGCCCGCCCGGCGCCTTCAGCATCGATGCCCGTGCGGACAGCCGGAATGTGCCCTATTTCTGGGTGAAGATGGCCTATCCCAAGGGAGAGAACGCGCCGGATTACGACCTGCGTGCCATTGCCGAGAACGCCATCTCGGTCACGCCCTTGCAGATGGATCTCACGCACTATGCGTGGCAGAGCCATCTGCATGGCCTGCTCAAGCTTTGATGAGGATCGCGCGCGGTTGATGCGCGCGAAGCTTACTGCCGCGCGCTGGTGCCGCCGTCGATGACCAGAATGGTGCCGTTGCAGTAGGAGGCCTCATCCGAGGCGAGATACAGACAGCCGTAGGCCATTTCGAGCGGCGTTCCCGCTCGTGCCATGGGCGTGATCTGGGTGGCAACCGCATCATCATCAAAAAGCCCCATCACGGAGGCGATCATCGGCGTGTCCGTATACCCCGGGCACACCGCGTTCGTTCTGATCCCCTGCTTGGCATAGGTTGCCGCCAGGGCGCGGGTGAGATTGATGACACCACCCTTCGCCGCACAATAGGGATGTGCGGTCGGCATGCCGAGCATGCCGGAGATGCTCGCCACGTTGACGATTGACCCCTTGCCCTGCTTGAGCATCTGGATCAGGACTGCGCGATCGATATAGGCCGCGGCGTTCAGGTTGAGGCCTATGACTTCCTGCCACTTCTCGACCGGTGTTTCAGCCAGTGGTGACATGGAGCCCGGGCTTTTCTCGCCCCAGCTCCAACCGACGCTCGCCGAGTGCACGAGGATGTCCACGCGACCATACGCCGCCAAGGTCGCCGCCACGATTTCGTCCGCGCTCTCCGGCCGTGACAGATCCCGGGCCAATACGCGCCCCTCTCCACCGGCAGCCTGCACGGCGGCCAGGGCTTCATCGAGGTTGGCCTGGGTGCGGGAGACACCAACCACCCGGGCTCCCTCAGCCGCGAAGAGTTCGAAGCAGGCGCGACCGATGCCGGTGCCTGCGCCGGTGATGATCGCCACCTTGTCTTTCAAGCGTCCGGCCATGGCTCCCCCTCGGTGATGTTCTGTTCCGAATGTTCTAGTAGCGTTCAATGAGCGTGGCATTCGCCATGCCGCCGGCCTCGCACATCGTCTGCAGGCCGAAACGGCCGTTGGTCCGTTCCAATGCTCGCAACAGGTTGGCGGTGAGGCGCCCGCCCGAGGCCCCCACAGGATGGCCCAGCGCAATCGCGCCACCCAGACTGTTCAAGCGCGCCGGATCCGCCGCCAGTTCACGGGCCCACGCGAGTGGAACAGAGGCGAAGGCTTCGTTCACTTCATAGGCCGCGAGGTCGCTGAGCGCGAGACCGGCTCGGCCGAGCAGCTTGCGCGTCGCGGGAATGATCGCGGTCAGCAACATCATGGGATCATCGCCCATCACCGCGAAGCCGGTGATTGCTGCGCGCGGGGTGAGGCCCAGCCGCACGGCAGTTTTTTCTTCCACGATGAGCATGGCTGCGGCCCCGTCAGACACCTGGCTTGCGTTACCGGCAGTCACGCTCCAGCGAATCTCGGGGAAACGCGCTGAGGCCTCTTCGCTTTCGTAGGCGCAGCGCAGGGTCGCGAGCTTCTCGACAGTGCTCTGCGGTCGCAGGCCTTCATCCGCCGTCACGACCCGGCTCCCGCCCTCGGCAAGTGGCACCGTAATGGGCAGGATGTCCCGCTGCGCGGCGCTGACATCCGCCGCAGCCAACTGGTGGGAGCGTACGGCGTAGGCATCCTGGGTGGCGCGGTCGATCTGCCAGCGCGCGGCCACCCGCTCGGCCGCAATTCCCTGATGGACCGTCCCTTGCGGATAGCGCCTGCGGAAGCCCGGGCCTTCACTGTCCTTGCCCATGCGGTTGATACGCATGGGCACCGTGCCCATCATCTCCACACCACCCGCAATCACCACATCGTAAGCACCGGCAATCACGCCCTGCGCCGCGAAATCCATGGCCTGCTGGGCAGAACCGCATTTGCGATCCAGCGTCACCGCGGGGACTGTCTCGGGCAGCCCGGCGGCGAGTACCGCCTGGCGTCCGATGTTGCCGGCCTGCTCCGCCACCTGGATGACGCAGCCGGTGATCACATCCTCGATGAGCGTCGGGTCCACACCCGTGCGCGCCACGAGCCCCGCCAGTACCTGCGCATAGAGATCAACCGGGTGCAGGCCCGAGAGCGCACCGTCCTCACGCCCACGCCCGAACGGCGAGCGAACCACATCGATGATGACTGCCCTGCGCATGAGATTGGTCTCCGCTCAGCTCTTGCGGCGCAGAGAGAGCGAGAAGTCCTCGGCCATGATCTGCACCACGGGCGAGTTCGCGAGTTTCATCAGGCGATGAACCTGGTCGAGTTCGGGTGATGAAAGATAGGGATACGTCGTCTTGACCGGTCCTGCCGCCCACATCTTTTGCAGATCGGGCTCCGGTACCAGCGCACGCAAAATCAGCTCATCGTCATTGTCGGTGCCGTAACGCTTGTGCAGCTCGGCCAGCGTGGGTTGCTCCGGCGGATTGGCCGCAATCTCCTTCGCCCGCGGAGCGGACATGATCTTGTCCAGCACGTTGGGGTCGATGGGCGCCACCGTCTCACCATAGTGCTTGCATGCATACTGGATGACTTCATCCGGAATCACCGAGTAGCGCTTGCCGGTGACGATGTTGAGCACGGCGAGCGTGCCCACCAGCTGACTGAAGGGTGTGGCCATGCCCGGGTATCCAAGCTCACGGCGCACGACCGCAGTCTCGGCCAGCACATCTTCCAGACGATCAGACATGCCATGCTGCACCAACTGGGCTTTCATGGTGCCGACCATGCCACCCGGGATTTGGTGCTGGATGGAGAGCACGTCGTACTCGGCATATTGATTGACGAGGAAGCCCGCCGCCTTGCCCACCTTTTCGAAATGCTCCGCCACCGGTGCAAACAGGCGCTTGTCCAGATTGTGGGTATGTCCCAGCAGCTCGATATTGCGCACCATGATTTCGGTGGATGGCACCGACGGCCCGTTGGCCATGGGGCGGCTTGCCGTGTGCAGGATGCTCACACCCAGCGGCAGCGCATCGAGATATGCCTTGGCGGACTGCCCCAGCAGGTTGTTGGAATGGAATTCGATCGGCTTGCCACGCGCCTTGGCCACGATGGCCGGCAGCAGTGTCTGCATGCGCTCTTTTTCCAGCACGCCGGCCGTGTCATACAGCAGGAGGGTATCGATGTCCGGGCTGGCGGAGAGCTTGTCGGCCTTGTCCGCGTAATAGGCGTCCGAGTGCACAGGGCTCAAGGTGAACATGATGGCTCCGGCGACTTCCGAGCCGAATTCCTTCGCCACCTTGGCCAGCCTGTGCATCTTGTCGATGTTGAACAGCACATCGTAGATCCAGAAGCTGCGGCAACCGTGCACGTTCAACTGACGCATCCAGGCATCCATCAGTGCATCGGGCGTGACACTGAACGTGACTGAGGCGTTGGAGCGCATGCCGCCACGAATCCGCGTACGCGGCATTGCCTGGGTCAGCAGATCCAGCCCTTCCCACGGATTCTCCCGGCAATACTTGATGAGCACCTCGAACATCGAGGAGCCCGTGAGATCGATGGTGCGAAAGCCGGTGCGGTCCAGCAGCGGTGCCACCGGCAGCGCCATGCCGGCCTGCATGCGCATGCCCCACAGGCTCTGCTGGCCATCCCGCATGGTCTCGTCAAGAAACTCGATGTGCGCCATGAGCGACTACTCCCGGGTTGCTTCAAAGGCCGGTAGCAGCACCTGCTCCAGCCAGCGTGTATTCAGTTGGTTGGCGACGAAATCCGGATGACTGGCGATGAAACGCAGCAGTGGCAGATTGGTGGTGAGACCTTCCACTTCGAAGCGCGCGAGCGCCTCCTGCAGGCGAATCACGCAGGATTCCCGGTCGTGCGCGGTCACGATGAGCTTGCCCACCATGGAGTCATAGTACGGAGGGACCAGATAACCCTCGTAGCAGTGGCTGTCGAGGCGGATGCCCGCACCTTGCGGCGGCACCCAGCGTGTGATGCGGCCGGGGCTGGGCTGGAACTGGCGATAAGGATCTTCGGCGTTCAGCCGGACCTCGATCGCATGCCGCTTCACCGGGATCTGATCCTGGGTCCAGCGCAGTGGCTCGCCAGCGGCAATCTCGAACTGCAGTCGCACCAGATCATGGCCCGTCACCTGCTCCGAGACGGGATGCTCGACCTGGATGCGCGCATTCACCTCGATGAAGTAGATGGCCTGGCGGTCCACGTCGTAGAGGAACTCCACCGTGCCCGCATTGCGGTACTTGAGTGAGGACACCAGATCGACTGCCGAGCGATGCAGCTGGGCGCGCAGCGCATCCGGCATGGCGGCACAGGGCGCTTCTTCAAACACCTTCTGGTAACGCCGCTGGATAGAGCAGTCACGCTCACCAAAGTGGATGACCTTGCCCGTGCCATCGCCAAAGACCTGGACCTCCACATGGCGGGCGTTCTCGACATAGCGCTCCATGTACATGGTGCCATCGCCGAAGGCTTCGCGGGCCTCGTTGGAGGCTTTGTCAAAACCGCCCATGACGTCTTCGCGGCTGCGCGCAATGAACATGCCGCGCCCGCCACCACCGGCCGAGGCCTTGATGAGTACCGGGTAACCCAGAGACTCTGCAGCAGCAACGGCGTCTTCTGCCTGGGCAAGCTGTCCGGTGCCGGGCACCAGCGGCACCCCTGCCGCCTCGGCAATGGCTTTGGCCTGGAGCTTGTCGCCGAGCGCCGCGATGGTCTCCGCGGCCGGCCCGATGAAGGTGATGCCATGCTCGGCGCACAGGCGTGCGAGGTGTT
>JBDLQR010000347.1:0-4745 GCA_039800485.1 Pseudomonadota bacterium | reverse complement strand
TGGCGGTGCTGGTCGAAGTCGGCGCCACCGTGACACGCGGCACCCCTGTGCTGGTGCTGGAAGCCATGAAGATCGAGCACACGCTCGTCGCACCCTTTGATGGCACGGTGCTCGAAATCCGCTACCGGGCCGGCGAGCAGGTGTTGAGCGAAGGCGAAGAACTGGTCAAGTTGCAGCCCTTGGCCGAGGCGGCAGAGACATGAGTGGTGGCAAGACCGGGGCTGCGGCCGAAGCCCGCAGCCTGCTCCTGAAATGCTACGACGGTGTGCTGTCCACGATCTCTGTTGCGTTGCCAGGCTATCCCTTCGGCTCAGTCGTGCCTTTCTGTCTGGACAGACAAGGCCATCCCATCATCCTCATTGCGGACATCGCACAGCACACACGCAATGTGCTGGCAGACTCGCGCGTGTCGCTCATCGTTTTCGATCGCACCGCGCGCGACCTGCAGGCCAACGGACGCCTGACCCTGCTTGCAGATGCCGAGCGGGTCGATGCCGCGGATGAGGATGTTCCCTCACGGTACTACCGCTATTTTCCGGACGCCCGCGACTATCACCTGACCCACGGCTTTGCCTTCTTCAGGTTACGTGTGAAGCGCTTGCGCTTCATCGGCGGCTTCGGCGCAATCCATTGGCTGGAGCCGGCTGATGTATTGCCGGTGAATCCCTTCACGATGGCGCTTGAAGCGAGCATGGCAGCGCACATGAACGAAGATCACGTGGACGCCATGCGCCGCTACTGCCACGACCTCGGGCTGGCCGATGTGGATCAGATCACGCCGCAGTTTGCCGGCTGCGACGCAGAGGGTTTCCATCTGGTGGTCAATGATCAGGTCCTGCGCATCCTGTTTCCGCAGGCCGTCAGCAGCCCGCAGGAAGTGCGCACAGCGCTCGCCGCCATGGCGCGGCGCTGAGTCTTCAAGGCCTCCTGGGTCAGCGCATCCCACGGACCCAAGGGGTCCGAGGGATGAACCACATCAGGCGTTGACGTCGATTACCACCCGCCCCTTGACCTTGCCCGCAAGGATCGCCTCGGCCAGCTCCGGGACCCGTGCCAGAGGCTCCGTGACCGTGCTCCTGCCAAGCGCCGCAGAATCCAGCAGCGACGCGAGATCATGCCAGGCGCGGATCCGTCGGGGCATCGCGCATTGCACGGAATCGATACCGCGCAGCGTCACCCCGCGCAGGATGAACGGCATGACAGTGGACGGCAGACCGACGCCCCCGGCCAGACCGCAAGCTGCAACCACGCCTTCCTGTCGCGTCTGGGCCAGCACCGTGGCCAGCGTGGAGGCACCGACGCTGTCCACTGCGGCCGCCCAGCGCTCCTTCTCCAGCGGCTTGCTGTCGCGCGCCAGCTCAGCGCGCTCGATGATCTCATCCGCGCCCAGGCCTTTGAGGTAGTCCGCGAGTTCCGGCCGTCCCGTGACGGCGGCCACCTGATAGCCGAGACGCTTCAGCAGCATGATAGACACCGAGCCGACGCCGCCGGCGGCACCCGTCACGAGCACAGAACCGTGCTCCGGACGGATCCCGTGATCCTGAACCGCATGTACGCAGAGCATCGCGGTGTAACCGGCAGTGCCGATGGCCATCGCATCATGCAGGGACAGTTTCTCTGGCACGCGCACGAGGAAGGCACCGTTCACGCGCTGCTGCTGTGCATAGCCGCCATGCTGATCCTCGGACAGGCCATACCCGTTCACCAGCACCCGGTCGCCGGTCTTCCACGCGGGATCGTCCGAACTCAGCACGGTGCCGGCGAGATCGATTCCGCACACCAGTGGCGTGCGCCGGCAAATCTTGCCCTTGCCGGTCACGGCGAGGCCGTCCTTGTAGTTGACTGTGGAATACGCCACCTCGACGAGCACGTTCCCGTCACCGAGCTCGGCCGTCGAAAGGGTTTTCAGACGGCCTTTGACCTTGCCATCCTGCTCGTCGGCCACGATGGCCCGAATCTCGCTGCTCACGGCGCATTCCTCCTGCTCGGTAATGTGATGGGTTATTGTACGGGAACCTGACTCAATGACATTCGCCGAAAAACCATGGCCGAGCAGATCTGGAATCCCGACATCTACCAACGCCACGCGGGCTTCGTGCCCGTGCTGGGTGCGCCGCTGCTCGACCTGCTGGCCCCAAGCCCGGGTGAGCGCATCCTTGATCTGGGCTGTGGCGACGGCGCACTCACGCTCAAGCTGCAGGAGGCCGGGTGCCGGGTATTCGGCATTGACAGCAGCGAGGCCCAGATTGAGGCGGCCCGTGCGCGGGGCCTGGAGGCACGGGTGATGGATGCCCACGCCCTGCCCTTCAAGGCTGAATTCGATGCCGTGTTCAGCAATGCAGCATTGCACTGGATGCTTCAGCCCCGTCGCGTGCTGGCCGGTGTAGCTGCTGCACTGAAGCCGGGCGGTCGCTTCGTGGGCGAGATGGGTGGAGCTGGCAATGTGGCGAGCGTGGTCGAAGCCTATCGCGAGGAACTGGGTGCGATGGGGCGCGAGCTCGCCGACTACAACCCGTGGTTTTTTCCGGACGAGGCCACCTGGTCCAGTCTGCTTGTCGAAAGCGGTTTCGACGTGCTGGCACTCGAGCGTTTTGAGCGACCCACCCCCCTGCCTGGAGACGTGGGCGACTGGCTGAACCTCATGACCCAGACCTTCCTCGCGGCCGTCAGCGAGGAGGAGCAGCCCGCCCTCATCGGACGTTTGCGGGAACGTCTGCGCCCTACTGCACAACAAGCCGACAGCAGCTGGACGCTCGATTACGTGCGACTGCGCTTCGTGGCCCGCAAGCGGATCTGAACGATCCACTTGCGGCCAGCGTCGCCGCGATCAGGCGCCCGACAAGGGATTGCCGAAGCTGTCCTCGAAAGCCATCTCGGCAAGCGGCCGTCGGGTCAGTTTCTTCGGGAAAGGACGCGCCGGCCAACCCAGGGTCACCATGGCAGCGGTGGACACATCCTCCGGGATGGCGAGCAGCGCTTTGACCTCGGGTTCCACCTCGCACAGCAGCGTGGTCAACGCGGTGCCGAGGCCCTCGGCCCGGGCCGACAGCAGTACGTTCTGCACAGCCGGGTAGACCGAGGCCCCCCCCACGATGCTCAGGCGTCCCAGCCGATTGTCCGTAGGGTGCACATCAGCCAGGCGCGCACAGACCACCAGCATCACCGGGATATCTGCCATGTGGCGGGCAAAGTGGTCGGCGTTCTCGAGCAGGCTGGAACTCGCACCGACGCGAATGGCGCCCTGCTTGGCCGCTTCGTAGTAAGGGCCCCAGATCGGCAGGTAAAGATCGCGCAGGACTTCTTTTTTGCGCCGATCCTTCACTGCGATGAAGCTGACCGGCTGCCGATTGCCGCCGGTGGGTCCCCAGCGGCCGGCATCCAGAACCCGCGCCAGCACATCATCCGGAATAGGCGCCTCGGTATAGAAACGGCAGGCGCCATTGGTGCGCATTGCGCTGATCAGATCCATCCCTTCCTCCTCCGCAGCTGCGGTGTTTTTCATTGTGGGGGACTGCGCCAGGCACGCTCGCCGGGCGCGCGATAAAAGCAGCCGTCTTTCATCACGGCGAGAATATTCGCACGGTCTTGCAGGATCCGGATGTCACGCAGCGGATCGCCCTGCACCAGAATCAAATCGGCCAGATATCCCGTACGCACCTGGCCCAGTCTGTCTGGCTGCCCCATGATTTCGCCCCCCAGTCGGGTGGCGGAGAGCAGAGCCTCCATGGGTGTCATCCCGATGAGCTCGACAAAGTACTCCAGGTCACGTGCATTGCGCCCGTGCGGTGTCCAGGCAAAGCCATAGTCACCACCGGGCAGGATGCGCACCCCCTTGCGATGCATCTTGCGCAAGCCCGTCAGCGCGGCAGCGAGCTCTGCCTCATAGGCTGCGGCAAGAGGGGAGCCCGGGATTATCCCCCACGCGGCAGCTTCGCGTGCCGTGCAAATGAGCCAGGCGAGGCCCGGGGCCACGAAGTGATGATCACGCCGTCTGACCACCTCCCGGATGGCAACATCGTCAGCGAACGAGGCGTGATAAATGATTTCGATACCGTGGCGTACACACATCCGCACGGATTCCGCCGAGCGCGCATGGGCGCATACCCGCAGCCCGCGTCCGTGCGCCTCACGCACGGCGATTGCGCACTCCTCCTCGCTCATCACGGTGGCCGCCGAAGGCACACCTGTGATCTCCTCACCCGAAAGATTGAGCTTGATGAGGTCAACGCCGTACTTGATGAAACGCCGGACCATGCGCCGTACTTCCTCCGGTCCGCTCACCACCGCGCCAAAACTCAGCGCCTCATGCTCGATGTGTGGCGGTGAGATATCCCCCAGGCCGCCGACCGTGGCTATCTCCTGACTGTTCGCGAGATAGCGCGGCCCGGGGATCTGACCTGCGTTGATGGCGTTGCGGATGACGACATCCAGACGGGGCTTGGCGGCCGCAGCACCCACACAACTGGTGAAGCCTCGGTCCAGATATTTCTCCGCCACCTGTGCGCACCACAGCGTGTGTTCCTCTGGCGGCATCATCTGGATCGCGGCAAGACTCGGCTGGTCATTCCAGCTGAAGTGGGTGTGCGCATCGCACAGTCCGGGCATGAGGGTCGCACCCTGGCAGTCGATCACCTGTTCCGCTGTACTCCGTCGCCGGCCGACACTGCGGCCGCGCCTGACCGCGGCAATCTCCTGCCCGACGACCTCCACTTCTCCGTCAAAAGGCGGCTTGCCCGAAGCGTCGA
>JBDLQR010000346.1:0-3138 GCA_039800485.1 Pseudomonadota bacterium | reverse complement strand
AACGCCCAGCCACTGTCGGTGGTACATGCCTGGGTGTACCCGGCCTTGGCCGCGGCTGTCCTGACCCGTTCATCCCAGGCACCGAAGGGGTAGGCCAGACTGCATACCGGCTTGCCGAGTGCTTGCTCCAAGGTGTGTCGTGACGTCAGCAACTGATGCGACAGCGCTGTGTCATCCAAGGCGGTCATGCGCAGATGATCGACACCATGAGAACCGATTTCAAAACCCGCTGCGTCAAGCTGCCGCAGTTCAGCGATATCAAGCAGGGAATCCGCGGGACCGGCATGGTCGGGCCAGCGGGGCGACAGGCCCAGATTCCCTGACAGGACGAACCAGCTCGCGGTCATGCCACGTGCGGACAAGGCCTCGGCAGCCGCGAGATTGTCACGATAGCCGTCGTCGAAGGTGATCACGACATGTCGGCTGGCCGGGGTAGTCTCCGCCGCGGCGACAAGCTTGCTGACGGTCTGTGTGGTGTAGCCGGAGTCAGCGAGAAAATCGAGATGATCCGCGAAGTCTCTGGCGGATACGGACCATGGCCAGGCAGGCCGGCGCGCGCCCGGGGTCACGGAGTGATAGACGAGCGCCAAGGCGCCATGGATGGCTGCGTGAGCATGCACACGAGCGGAAAGCCAGAAGTTCATCACGCAACGAATCCGACGCGGGCGAGCAGACGCTGCAACAAGGACCAGCCTCGGGCACAGAGCACTGCAGTGGCGCCGCGTCTGCGCAGCGCTTCCAGGGTTGGCACGCGATGTGACCTTAGCAAGCGACGCAGGCTCAGCCGCAGCAGGGGCGAGGAGGGACCGTCGATGATGAAATCAAGCAACAAGGCGAGGTTGCCGGGGTGTACCGGAAGCCTGCCCTGCACCGCGTATTCATCGAGGCGATCGAGCCTTTGGCGCCAGCCATCAGCCCCGAGTGTGGACCATTGCCCCCGAGGAGGTATGAGGCCCTCACAGGAATCCAGATACCCGCGCACCAGACGGTCGATCGCGAGGCTCATCGGGGCTGCGCCCTCGCCGGCTTGAGGTGTGAAGGCCTGGTTCCTCAAGGCCAGAGCAGCGCTTTCTCCATACAACAACAGCGCATGAGCCAGCAGCCGGGGCAGCTCACTGCCACACTCCGCGGGCGCGATGGGAACGCGAGTCAAAGCGTTGCGGCGCAAGACCAGATCCTGCAAACGCACCCGCTGCCGACCCAGCAGGGTCTCGCGGGTCCAGCGGGGCTCCGGTGCAGGGTCCGCCAGCGGCCGCCCAGCGTCATCGAGCGCATCGGGAAAATAGAGACTGCTGCTCGCGTGCACGAGCTCGAGTCCGGGTCGGGACTGCAGCAACTTGCGGGCTTCAGCAAGAAACCCCGGTGCGTGAGCCCCCGACCATTCGAGCGCGGCGAGATATTCCCCGCGTGCGTTCCGCAGCGCCTCTGTCCAACGTGCGGCCGGGCCGTGAGCCTGTGGCTTCAGTACCCGCAGTCTCGGATCAGTCGGCATCTCGCCCGGCAGCGCTGAGTCGGCGTCCACAGCGAACACCAGCAACTCGCTGTGCGCCGGCAGCAGTGCAAGCTGGCGCTCGATTCGCGCAGGAATCTCGATGAGTGATTGAGCCTCGACGGGCAGCAACACGCTCAGCAAACCCGGCTCCGCGACTTCGCCCAGGGCCAACCCCACGACGGGAATCTCGACCTCCGCTCGCGCACTCTCCTGCGCCCCGAGCAGGCTGGCCAGCCACGGGTATCCCGCGCGCTGCAGCCATTCACGCATGTCCGCTGACTTTCCATCGTTCAACCAGCGCAGCGCAGCCTCGTTCATCGCACCCAGGCCGACGTCGCCGGTGTTGGCAAGCAGTGCCTTCACCGCGGGTTGGGTGTCGCTGGTGAGGCCCAGCCAGCGTGCTTTCTGATCCAGCTCCGTCCCGGCGCCAAATCGCCGCGCCAGTGTGAGCGCAGCTGCCCGGGCTGCAGCCGGCGCCTGTCGCGCATGGCGCGCAAATCCTCGCGCGCGGATTTCGAGGGCATCTGTTGTCTGCTCGCGCGCATGACCGAAAGTTGCGCCGGTCGGGGTATGCCGCCAGGAGGTCAGTACCTGCGGCAGGTTCGACAGCCGGTGACCGTGGAGTACGAGCTCCATGAAAAGACCATAGTCCGGACAACCGCGCCGATGTGTTTCCGCATAGCCACCAGCCTCCAGCAGAGCATCGCGTCGGGCGATCAAGGTTGGGTGGTGGAGACAGAAAAAACCGAACATCAAGTCCGTGGCAAGCGTGGGGTCCGTCGGGTGGCGATCGAGTCCGGTGACCTGGTCTTCGGTGTCGATGGTGTAGAACTGCGAGCCGGCCGCAGCGACTTCCGGATGCGCTTCCATCCATGCGACCTGCGTCGCCAGGCGCGCGGGTCGCATCAGATCGTCGCTGTCCAGAATGGCCACCAGGGGCGCGCGGGCCAGCGCCAGGGCTTTGTTCATGGCGCCCCCGATCCCTCGGTTGGTCTGGTGATGCAGGATGATCCTCGGATCTTGCGCGGCGAGGCGCCGCAGGATGGCCGGCGATTCGTCGGTGCTGCCGTCGTCGACCAGCACAAGCTCGAAGTCCTTCAATGTCTGCGCGAGCACGCTCGCCACTGCCCGCTCGACAAAACGCGCGCAGTTATAGACAGCCATCAGCACGCTCACCGCGGGCCGTGCCGTGTCTGGCATCAGCGGAATCTCCAACCCACATGGCGGGACCACCAATCCCGGGCATCGCGCCGCCAGCAGGCCAGACGGGAAAAGCGTGTGCGCTGGCGCAAGGGCGCAGTGGCTACTGCCGAGACCAGCGCAGGGATTCTTCGCGAGATGGCTTGCCGGCTGAAATGACTGCCGACGACCGCAAGCCCTGCGGCCGCCAGGCGCAGTCTGAGCGAGCGATCTCCCAGCAGCCTTACCACCTGGTCTGCAAAGCCCGCGGCGTCCGTTGCGACCATGACTGATTCACCATCCACGAGCCCATAGCCCTGGATGCCGAAAGGGGTGGTGACCACGGGAATCTCCGCTGCGAGTGCCTCACCCACCTTGCCCTTCATGCCTGCGCCAAAGCGCAAGGGCGCAATCGAGACCCAGGCGCTGGTCAGGTAGGGCGCAGTCGAGGGCACCCGTCCGGCAAC
>JBDLQR010000345.1:0-2610 GCA_039800485.1 Pseudomonadota bacterium | reverse complement strand
TGAAAGTGACTGCAGAGGGAACATTTGAATACGAGGGCAAGTACTTCAAGAGCCTGTCGGCGGTGGCACGCCACATTTCTGGCAGCTCTTGGTCAGGACCATTGTTTTTTGGTCTGCGCCGTCCTACGGAGGAGTTCCAGTGAGCGACACCCCAAACAAAAAGCCACGCCAGCGCTGCGCGGTGTATTGCCGCGTATCCACCGACGAGCGACTGGATCAGGAATTCAACTCCATTGATGCACAGCGGGAGGCGGGGCATGCGTACATCGCCAGCCAACGCGCCGAGGGCTGGATACCGGTGGCCGACGATTACGATGATCCTGGATATTCCGGTGGCAATACCGAGCGGCCCGGTCTGAAGCGCCTGATGGCCGATATCGAGCGCGGGTTGGTTGACATCGTGGTGGTCTACAAGATCGACCGACTGACACGCAGCCTGGCGGACTTCTCCAAGATGGTCGAGGTGTTCGAGCGCCGCAAGGTCTCGTTCGTCTCGGTCACGCAGCAGTTCAACACCACCACATCCATGGGGCGGTTGATGCTGAACGTGCTGCTGTCGTTCGCGCAGTTCGAACGCGAGGTCACGGGCGAGCGCATCCGCGACAAGATTGCGGCATCCAAGCGCAAGGGAATGTGGATGGGTGGCGTGCCGCCCCTGGGTTACGACGTCGTGAACCCGCAGCTCATCGTCAAGGATGCTGAAGCCGCCATCGTCCAGCGCATCTTCCAGGAAATGCTGACGATAGGTTCGACCACCCAAATCGCGGCCAACTTGACAGCGGAAGGAATTACCACCAAGGCATGGGTGACGCGCAGCGGCCAGATGCACAGCGGTTCGCGCATCGACAAAAAGTACCTGTACAAGCTGCTGCGCAACCGGCTCTACTTGGGAGAGATCTCCCACAAGGGCAGCTGGCATCCCGGCGTCCACAGCGCGATCATTGATCACGGCCTGTGGGGGCAAGTCCACGAAATCCTGGCCAGCGATGGGCACACGCGCTCGGTGGAAACCAAAGCGCGCTCGCGAACCGATGCCCTGCTGCGCGGCTTGTTGTATGCCCCTTCTGGGGATCGGATGTACCCGACCTACTCCAACAAAAACGGTCGCAAGTACCGCTACTACTTCTCGAAAGCAGAGGCGAGGTTCGGTGCTGACAGCAAGACCTACGCGCGCCTACCGGCTGATGAGGTCGAGGCCGCCACGTTAGCCCAGATCAAGACCGTTCTCTCCAGCCCAGAGTCTGTAGCAGGTGTCTGCCAGTTCATTCGCAAAAATGGTGCCGCCGTGCGCGAGGACATCGCAGTGATGGCCATGCGTCAGCTGGGCAGTGTTTGGGAGCAGCTTTACCCGGCTGAGCAGCACCGCATCGTGAACCTGATGATCGAGCGTGTGGACCTGGTGACCGGTGGGCTGAAAGTGAAGTGGCGAGAGGTTGGCTGGAAGGACCTGATTGAAGAATTCGCGCCGGACAGCATCGGTGCCGAGTTGGTCGAAATGGAGGCGACATGAGCGTCACTGAGTCGACAGACCAGAGCACCTTCGTGCCACTGAATTTGAAGCGGCGGGCAGGCAGGCTGATTGCGGACAGCGGTGCCCCTGTTCATGACGTCAACATCCTCAACGTGGTCGGTCGTGGGTTCTTTTGGCAAGAGCTCCTCGACACAGGCGTATACGCCAGCGGGTCCGACATTGCCAAAGTTGAAGGCGTCACACCATCGACCGTGAACCGATTGGTCCGGATGGGGCTACTGGCTCCCGACCTGATTGAAGAACTGATGGCCGGCAAACAACCCAGACGGTTGACAGCGCATTGGCTGATCCGCAACCGCATTCCCAGTCTCTGGAGCGAGCAGCGGGCACTTTTTGATCAGTTCAGATAGGAGTGAAGATGGGCAAGAAAGACCTCGGCAAAGTGATCGGAACCCCGGTGACATTCCAGATCCCGAGTCCGGCAGGTGGCGTACAGATGGAGACATACATCCCATGGACGCTGGTCAAACGGGGCGTGCGGCGTAAGGTGATCACGCCGTTCGACACACCCATTGAATTCAACGACGAGGCGGCCCGTGAACGCCAGCAACAAGAACTTGAGCAACCAAGTCCGCTGCTTCGAGCTCTGGGCTTGGCGCATCACTGGCAGCGGCTGCTTGACGATGGTCGTTTCGGCTCGTTGACCGAGATCGCCGCGGCCGAGGCGATGAACCTCAGTCAGGCCAGCCGGATAGCGAAGCTGGCCTATCTGGACCCGAAGATCATCCACGCCAGTCTCAGGCCTGGCAGCAAGATGGCGCTGGAGCATTTCATTCGCGGCGGAGGCCTGCCCACCGAGTGGGCAGCTCAGCGGGCAAGGCTGGGGCCGTACCAATAGGCACAAGGACATCACCGAAGCAAACGGCCGCCCTCGAGGCGGCTTTTTTGTGGCCGTCGGTCAAGATTCGCATTGCCAGTTCCCAACCGCGAAGTGCTTGCCAGTTGCAACCACCCCATTGCAAGTCGTTGATTTTGCTAGACCACGCAACTTGAACGCTCAAGTGCCCAGCAGAGAATAGAGACAGAAAACGGGGTGTTCGGGCATGAATAGTGGCGCCGTTGCCGTCTAGCCGCTCAAG
>JBDLQR010000344.1:0-11813 GCA_039800485.1 Pseudomonadota bacterium | reverse complement strand
GGCCACTGTTCGGGCTGCGCGCCGCACGTCGCGTGGCGGGCAGGTGCCTGCTGCTGGGAAACGCGGCGACCACGGTGCATCCCAATGGCGCGCAAGGGCTGAATCTCGGCCTGCGGGATGTTGCAGAAGCGATCGCCTTGCTGGGGAGTGCAGTGAGCCGCGGGGCGGACCCGGGCGATGAACGGCTGCTCGCACGTTTTGCCGACGCACGTGATGGAGATCACGCCCGAATCTACCGGCTCACTGACGCCATGGCGCGCGGCTTTTCGCTGGAGCTCCCGGCTGCGGCTGCTGCGCGCAGTCTCGGCCTGTTGATGGCTGACAGAGTGCCGATGTTCAAGCGACAGGCTCTGCACACACTGGTGCTGGGAGGCAAATCCTCACCGCTGTCCGCTGCCGGGACACCGGCATGAGTGTGACCACCACGGAAGTCGCGGTGGTCGGCGGTGGTGTCGTCGGCATGGTGACGGCCCTGTTGCTCGCCACTGCCGGCCGTGAGGTGACGCTGGTTGATTCGCTCACGCATCTGCCGGCACGCGATGAACCCTGGGACCTGCGCAGCTTTGCGCTGACGCCGGGTAGCCGACGCATTCTCTCTCACTGCGGGCTCTGGGACGCGCTTGAGCAGACGCGTATCGCGACCTTCGAGGGCATGGAGATCCGCGATGCCGCGAGTCCGGCCAGACTTGGCTTTGATCGCGCCAGCGCCGGTGATCAGCCGCTCGCGTATCTGGTGGAGCAGTCCAATCTCATCACCGCCTGCCAGCGCAGGCTTGCACAAGAGACGCGCGTTTCCGATCTGGCGGCACAGGTGCTCGGCATGACCACCAGTGCTGAGGACGTACGCCTTCACCTTGGGGAGCGTCGCGAATTGCGCGCGCGTGTGGTGCTGGCCTGCGATGGTCGCGATTCCCCGCTCAGGGCACTGGCCGGCATCGCCAGCGAAGAGCACGACTACCAACAGCGCGCGGTCGTCGCCAATGTCCGCATGCAACTGCCCCACGGTGGTATTGCACGCCAGCGCTTTCTGCCAGAGGGCCCCTTGGCGCTTTTACCCTTGCCGACACCAGACGAGGTTGCAGTGGTCTGGACTACCACACCCGAACAGGCCGTGTGGGCGGAGGCGTGCGAGGACGAGGCGTTCCGCGATGCTTTGGCGCAGGCCTCCGATGCCTGGCTGGGTGAAGTGCTGGTGACCAGCAGGCGGCTCGGTTTTCCACTTGTGCGCAGGCACGCGCATCACTATGCCGTGGACCGTGTCGCACTGGTGGGAGACTCCGCGCATGTGGTGCATCCCCTTGCCGGACAGGGTCTCAACCTCGGGCTGCTCGATGCAGCGGCGATCGCAGAGGAACTCGGTCCCGCTTCCAGCGCCGCTCTGCAATATCCGCAATCCCTGCTCGCGCGCTATTCCCGTGCCCGTCGCGGCGGTAACCTCGCGATGTTGACCGTGACCGATCAGCTCAACAGGCTGTTCGCGCGCCGGGAGTCACCCATCATTGGTCTGCGGCGGGTGGGCCTCGCGTGCGTGGATCGTTGGGCGCCCCTCAAACGACGCCTGATCGCCGATGCCATGGGCCAGCGTGGCGACTTGCCCCTGATCGCACGGCCTGGCCCGTCCAACAGCCCTCTCACCCGGAAGCACTGAAGATGATGACGCTGGATTCCACCTTGCTCTCCTCCGCCCTTTTCGAGAGCTCTCTCCACAGCTTGCCGTTGCTCGCGCGTGGCAAGGTTCGCGACATCTACGCCGTGGGCGAGGATCACCTGTTGCTGGTGGCCACCGATCGCCTCTCGGCTTTTGACGTGGTACTGCCCGACCCCATTCCGGGCAAGGGTGCGGTGCTCACAGCCCTCTCCAACTTCTGGTTTGAACATTTTCGCGCGCAGGTGCCCAACCATCTCGCGGCGCTCTCACTGGAAGACGTCCTGCCAGACGCCGCAGAGCGTGCCCAGGTCGCTGGCCGAGCCGTGGTGGTACGCCGCCTCAAGCCGCTCATGGTGGAGGCGGTGGTCCGTGGCTATCTCATCGGGTCTGGCTGGAAGGAGTACACGCAGACCGGTGCCGTGTGCGGCATCCGGTTGCCCAGCAATCTGCGCCAGGCCGACAAGCTGCCAGAGGCCTTGTTCACGCCGTCCACCAAGGCGGCACCCGGCCAGCACGACGAGAACATCGACTACGCCAGTGCGGAGCGCATTCTGGGCGCCGCGCATGCGGCCGAGGTGAAACGTCTGGCCATCAAGCTTTATACGGAAGCTGCGGAGTATGCGCGGACCCGGGGAATCATCATCGCGGACACCAAGTTCGAATTCGGGACTGATGCAGCAGGTCGCGTCGTGCTGATTGATGAGGCACTGACACCGGATTCCTCGCGCTTCTGGCCCGCTGATCAGTATCAGCCCGGCATGAGTCCGCCGAGTTTCGACAAGCAGTTCGTGCGCGATTACCTGGAGACCCTCACCTGGGACAAGCGTCCACCGGGGCCGCGTCTGCCAGCGGAAATCATTGCCCAGACCGCCGCCAAGTACCGTGAGGCATTGACCCGCCTTACCGGGTAAGGGGCACCATGCGCGCTCTTTACCGCAGGTATCCCGGCCGGCTTCTTGCCGCCTATGCGGCTTTCCTGGTCGCTGCGCTGATAGTCGGTTCAAGCCTCAATAAGCGCCGCATCGAACAGGAAGTTTCGGGCAATCTGGAGGGCTTCGCGGTTTCCTTCGAGCCGCTGATGGCACACGCACTGCTCGCCAATGACCAACTTGAATTGCAGCGCCTTGCGGAAGCGTTGCGCGCGGGTTTCTTCGTCCAGGCCGTGGAAGTGACGGCCGTTGCTGGCGTACCGAATGCTTCCATCGGACAGCAGTTCAGCAAAGACACCGGCATCTGGGCACTGTTCATGCCGGACCTGCCGCTTCATGCGCACCCGATCAGAGACCATGCATCCAAGGTGGGTGTCCTGATCCTCCATCCTGATCGTACGGTTGTGAGCAAGATGGTCAGGCGGGGCGTCATCCGGATTTTCGTCTATGCCACCCTGGTAGCCATCATCGTACTCATCATCTTGATGCTGAGCCTGCGTACTCGCGAACTCGCACAGGCGCGCGATGAGGCGCGCGCTGCGCTCGCAGAGATCCAGCGACTGGAGCAGACAGCCCTGCAACTCACCGAGAGTATTCCTGTAGGTACCTATGTGCTCTCCACCAACAGGCAGGGCGTGCCTCGCTTCACCTTCGTCAGTGATCGCTGGTTGAAGATGCTGGATGTGGATCGCGCATCCGTGATGGCAGACCCCAACAACGCGTGGCTACGGGCACATCCCGAGGATTACGCGCAGTTCGTGGCGCTGAACCGCGAGGTCATGAGTGCCATCAAGCCTTTCCATTGGATTGGGCGCGTACTGGTGAAAGGAGAAGTGCGCTGGCTGGAGGTCGAATCCGTGCCGCGCGCGCTTCCCGAAGGCGGCCACGCCTGGGAGGGTGTGCTGATCGACATCACGGCCTACAAACGGGCGGAGGAGGAACTCATCCGCCTGCACGAGCGCCTCACTGCGCTCGAGGTGGAAAAAACACGGGTCCAGGAGCGCAGCCGTCTGCTGCAGGACGTGCATGACGGTTTCGGCTCCCAGCTCACCACGGCGCGCCTGCAGGCCGAGCAAGGCCAGATCGACCACTCGCGCATGAGTGAAATCCTGCAGGAATGCATGGCGGATCTGCACCTGGTGGTGGATACGCTGGGCCAGCAGGACATCTCCCTGGCCGACGCACTCACGGACTTTCGTTTCCGTACCCAGCGCAGACTCTTTGACTCGGGCCTGGCCGTGCACTGGGAACTCGCGCTGGAAGGCGCGCCGGAGTTTGCGCCCGACGAAACCCTGCAGTTGTTGCGCATCGTGCAGGAAGCTCTCAACAACGCCTTGCGCCATGCCCGGGCAAGCCAGATCTGGATCTCGGCCCTCTGGCACCCGAAGAGAGGGCTCACCCTTACCGTGAAGGATGACGGAATTGGGCTGCCTCAGGACCTGACGCCGGGCCGCGGCATGTTCAACATGCAGGGTCGCGCGCGGGAGTTGGGTGCCTCTTTGAATTTAGTGCGAAGGGAAACGCGCGGTACGGCAGTCACTCTCGTCCTGCCGGTCCGGCACCAGCGGGCTTGAGTCAGAGGAGTCCGTGGTCCCGCGCTTTGTTTACGGCCTGCAGCTGGGAATGGGCATCCAGCTTGCGATAGAGATTGCGCACATTGGTCTGCACCGTCGAAAGCGAGATACCCATGAGTCTCGCAACCTCTTCGTAGGCATTCCCCTTGGCAAGATTGCGCAGCGTCTCCAGCTCTCTCGGCGTGAGTCCAAAGGCATTTTCCACGGAGCCTTCTGCAGGTGACCCGGCCAGGCGGAAAAGCGTGCGTGCCAAGGCGGGGCTGATGGGGTAATTGCCCTCCAGCACCTGGCTGATGGCCTCGGCCATGGCGGATTCGGAATCAGACTTCAGGATATAGCCGCGCGCCCCGGCCCGGATGGCAGCAAGTACACTGGTTTCGGCCGAGATCACCGAAATCACCATGATGGGCAGGTCCGGGTCGCTTTCGCGGGCGGCGCTGATCACCTCCACACCGTTGATGTCCGGCAGGCCGAGATCCACGAGCGCGAGGTCGAAAGGCGACTCTTTGCCGCGCAGGAGTTCCAGGGCCTCGCGGCCCCGCTTGCAGGCCAGAACCTCCCATCCACGGCCGAGCTTGCGCACGGCGCCGAGCACCAGAGTCTGGAACAAGGGATTGTCCTCCACCAGCAATACCCGGCGGGCACGCGTTTTCACGGGGGAGGCGGGAGAGCTCATGCGTTTCAGACTACTTTCCCCGCTCCTGGTTTGGCATCCCATGGCCATGGGGGTGCGGGTGGCCGCCATTCCTGCAGACATGGGTGGCGTCCTGGAAGACCGGCTTCAGATCAGGCCGTGAGCGCGTGCCTTGTTGACGGCCTGCATCTGCGAGTGGGCACCGAGTTTTCGATACAGGTGCCGGATGTTGGTCTGCACCGTCGACAAGGTGATGTCCATGGCCTTGGCTACCGCATCGTAGGTAAGCCCTTTGGAAAGGTGCCGCAGTGTTTCGTATTCCCGTGGCGTGAGCCGGAAGCCGCCGCTGTTGACGCGCACCGGCGGTGCGCCGGCCAGACGGAACAGCGTGTGGGAAAGTTCGGGACTGATGGGGTAGTGTCCGGCCAGCAGTTCACGCAGGGCATCGCTCAGCACGCGTTCGTTTTCCGGCTCCACCAGGTAACCTCTCGCCCCGTTGCGGATGGCCGCGAGGACCGTGCGTTCATCCTTGACCGAAGAGATTACGAGTGCCGGGCAGCGGGGGGCTGTCTTCAGCCATGCGCGCAGAACATCGAGGCCCTTGATGTCTCCCAGGACCATGCCGATGACCGCGAAATCATACTCCCGCCCCTGTTCGCGAATGACCTGCAAGGCACGTCGGCCGTTGCGGCAGACCACGCCCTCCCACTGGCTCCCCAACCGGGCAAGCGCTGCCAGCATGAGTTTGCTGCCAGAGGCTGACTCGGCCACCAGCAAGGCTTTGTGGCGCGTGGGCTGACCAATGGATTTGCGTTCCTGGGACATGGCGAGTGAGCGTAGGTGTTTCCGGAGGAGGTCGCTGATTATAGTCGCGCACTTGCCGCCACAGCACCTATCGCCTTTGCGCACGCCCCTTGTTCCGGGCGCGTGGCTCAGCTTTCGCGATAGAACATCAGCACCAGGCCAACGCCGATGAAGGCCAGGGGCCACACCCACGCAGCGCGCTCCCTCACCGGGGACTCGGCCCTCAATTCGAGCCAGCGCGCAGAGCCCGCTACCAGGGCGAGCAGGCCGATGGGAATGTGGCTGATTTCGATGAGCAAGGCCTCCTGGATGTTCTCCAGTACATGGCTGTGAGTAAGCATCATCACCCCGCCCGCAATATTGGAGACCGGAAAGACATAGGCAGCGCGCGTATCGCCCAGGTTCCCTGTGCGCACACGCCACTCGAACAGGCCGAAGACCATCACCAGCAGGGTCATGAGCCGATGCTGTACGACCCCCGGTTCACGAAAGGCCTCGAAGAAACCCACATCGCCCAGCGGCCATGATTCGGGATCTGCGCGAATGGCGATGAACACCCCGAGTATCACGAAAATCACGGGCCAGTGGCGGGCAAAACCAAAGCCGGGCAGGCGTGCAAGCAGGGCCAGCAGGCCGATGGCGAGCACGAACACGCCCGACCAGTTGTGGTTGTACTCGGACCAGGCCATATCCGCAGCACTGCGTTCATAGAGAATGCCGGCGCCCGGAACGAACGCGCGAGCAGCGTCCTCGCGGGCAGCGGCGGCTTCCTGGTCAAGCTGTGCCTGTGCGGTCTCGTACCACAGCTCCGAGTGATCCGGGCTGGTGAGTTGTGGCGCGCGCGGAATGAACACGCGCTCGACTATCGTGCCCCAGGCCACGCGGTCATCAGGCAGATCAATCGCGGGCGGCAGTGAGGTCAGTGATCCGGCGACAAAGAACACCCCGATGCCGACTGCCATCTCCACTTCAACGAAGCGACGGGTACGCAGGGTGGCCGCCGCATCCAGCGGGCCGGCCATGCGCCGCACGGCCCAGAAGTTGCCGGCGCCAAACGCGAGCAGCGCCAGGAACATCAGCACCTTGGTGCTCGTCATGAGCCCGTAGGCGGTACCGTAGGTGGCGGCGAACACGCCAAGGTAGGCATCGTATTTGGCAAGCGCCGATAGCAGGATTGCGAGTACTGCCAGCACGCAGAGGCGAGAGTAGCGGGCAGAGAGATCCGCACGCAGGGTGGGTGCCAGAGAGGCGCCGAGCACGATGAGAAAACATGGCAGCCCACCAATCCACAGTGCCCCGCCGGCTTGATGCAATGCAGAGATGAACAACAGCCACCCGCGGGCTTCGATGCGCCCGGTGGCATGCGTGGTCGCGACGATACCAGCCAGGATGATCATTGCGGCGAGGCCTTCCAGCCAGCCGCGTCGGCAGTGCGGATCCGCGCTCAACAGCATGAGCAATGCGCCGGTGCAGGTGGCAATCCCTGCCAACGCGAAGGGCGCGGTAAGTGCGCTGGCGAGCGGTACACCCACGGTGCCCGTGAGCACGCTCAGATCAAGCGCCTTGCCCAGCGCGACGGCGGTCAGGAGCCCGGCGGCCGACATCTGCCCGACTTTCCACAGGCGGCGCAATACCGCCTCGTCCACGCCGCCAAATCCTGGAGCGCGTGCGAGCACGGCATGCCGGAAGACCACACCGCCGAGCGTGATCGCAGCAAGCCCGAGGGCGAGGCCGCGCAGGATGACGCTCAGAAAACCGAACAGGTCGACCAGCAGTTCCATCCTTGTTTCACTCCGTTGTGGCCACGTCGAATTTGAGTCGGCCGCGGGTGATGTGGCCATCCGTGCTGAGTACATACCATTCCAGCAGATACTTTCCGGGTGCGAGCGCCGGGGTTCGACTTTGTATCCGGTTGGCCGGTGCGCCCTGTGCGATCACGAGCGTGGTGCTGCGACTCTCGCCATCGATGACGGCAAGTCGGGAGCGGGTGGCGTCGATGCGGCTGTTGAATTCCAGATCAACGGCAACCTCGCCCGCAGGCAGCACGCTACGCGCAGCCGGCCGGGCACTGACGACCACTGCATGGGCCGCGGCTCTTTGTGGCGGAAACAGGCAGCAAAGACTGACAAGGCAGAACAGGATCAGGCGAATCATTGAATGAGACTTCATGGTTGGGCGCGCAGGCTCGCGCGCGCATCGAGCGCCGCCATGAGTGCAGGCAGCACGATGAGCGCACTCAGGATGGCGTAGCTCAGGGACACACTGATGAGCACCCCCATACCCGCCATGCCAGGATGCTTGGAGACCGCCAGCACACCAAAGGAAGCAATGGCGGTCAGGCCGCTGAACAGGATTGCACGGGGCGTGCTGCTGGAGAGCAGACTGTCCACATCGGCGGTGTGGCCCTTGCGCACGACCAGGTAAGCACCATAGGCATTGTTGAGGCCAATCAGCAGCGGTAGCGCGATGATGTTCGCAAAATTGAACGGCACCGAAAACACCACGGCGGTCGCCACGGTGAGCAGCATTGCCACCACCAGCGGCGCGGCCACCAGCAGCGCATCGTGCAAGCCATGCAGCACCAGGTGATGCAGGAGGATGGTCAGCAGGAGCGCCCACAGTGAGGCACTGATGCAGGCGCGAATGACCGCACGCGCACCCTCATGCAATTCCACGGGTGCGTCGGTGGCGCTGGGCGCCACGGACTGGACGGCCTCGGCAAATGCCCGCATCGCGCCGGGCGCATTCAGATCAACGCTCGGCATCACCTGGATGCGTGCCTGGCCGTCAGCGGCAACCCAGCGCTCGCGCAGATCCTTCGGCAGTGTCGCCAGGGACACCTCCTCCGCTTCCAGCAACTGTGCGAGCTTGCGCAGCGTGACGCCGAGGTCACCCACGAGCTGGCGCCTCAATTCCGGCAGGGTGTCTTCGATTGCACCGGGCGCAGCCGTGATCGCACTCAGCGCGGCCTCCAGTCTGGCCAGGCTCTTGCCGAAACCCGACTCAGGCGCGACGCTCTCCTGCGCGGTGGCAAGGCTCGTCTGGAATGCCTTGAACGCAGCGAGCTCATCAGCCATCGCCACCGGAGTCGCGCTCTCGTCGAAGCTCAGGGCATCAGCCAGCGCCAGATTCATGCCGGTGATGATTTCCAGTTTCTCGTCCTGTGCAGAGGGCACATAGCTCTCGAGCGTGATGGCCATGTCCACCTGGGGGAGAGTCTCGATTCGATCTGCCAGAACCGCGGCTTCATCCAGTGTGGGGGCGAGCACCTGGATGGGATACGGTGAGCTTTCCGGATCACTCGCCAGATCGCGGAACGCAGCTACGCCATCGGTCGCACCATCCTTGAGATTGAGAGGGTTGAGGTCGAAACGCATGAAAGGCAGAGCTGAGAGACTGCCGAGCACCAGCACACCCGAGATGAACAACACCCCGCGATGATGCCTTTGTACCCAGGCTTGCCCGGTCCCGGCGGCGGCCGCCTGCCGCACTCTGCGCGAGGGAACCGGCAGGAACCGCAACAGGGCAGGCAGCACCGTCAGATTCGCAAACCAGGCGATCACCATGCTCCAGCCCGAGATCACGCCGAGTTGCGCCAGCCCGAGATACGACGTCGGCACAAACACGAAGAAACAGATCGCAGCCCCCACGGCCGCCAGTGCGAGCGCCCCGCCGGCACCTTCGGCGGCAGCGACCAGCGCTTCGGCGCGGGCCATGCCGCGATCCGTCTGCTCCAGATAGCGCAGGGTGAACTGGATTCCGAAATCCACCCCCATGCCGATGAAGAGCACCGCGAAGCACACCGAAATGATGTTGAGCGCACCCACGGCCGCAGTGGCAAAAGCGGCGGTCCAGATGAGGCCGCAGGCCAGGGTGATGAGTACTCCTGTCACCAAGGTGGGTGAGCGCAGGCCGATGGCAAGCACCACGGCCACCAGGACGAAAGACAATGCCGTGGTGAGCTTGGCGTCGTCAGCCACGGTCTCCAGCTCCTCTGCATCCATCACGGCCGAACCCGTGAGGCGAAAACGGGCTTCGGGGTGTTCCGGGGTGAGCGTGGCAAGAAGCTCGCGCAGGGCGTCAATGCCCGGGAGCTCGGGTTGGAAATCACGCTCTGCGAGCGCCGGATCGATCAGCACGAAAGCGCGATGAACGGTGCGCGTGTCGTCATCGTCGAACAGCTCATCCCGCCAGCGCATGGGCCGGTTGTCTCCGGCCACCAGGCGTTCGGTGGCTTCACTCACGCGATCGAACATGCGTTTCAGCATGTCCTGCTGAGCTTCATCCAGTTCACTGTCGAGGCCTTTGCCCAGGGTTGCAAAGATGCCGCGCAGGCTGGGGTCATGCGCCAGCGTGCCAAGAAATGGCTCGGCTGCTTGCAGGCGTTCGTCCAGCGACCACAGGGCATCCGTGTCCAGGTACAGCAGTCCGTGGGTCGCGAAGAACTCGCCCGCGCCCGGGCGCTCGACCGCCCGCGCAATATCGGGACGCTGCGCCAAGGCTGCGGCGAGTGCATCCGCGGCGTCATCAGCCGCACCGGCACTTGCTGCTTCCGTGAACACCACCACATCACCGGTCTGTGCGGGGAATGCCGCGCGAAAGCGCCGGTGTGCCTGCCGATGCGGCAGCTCGGGATCGAGCATGTTGGACGTGTCAGTGTCGATGGCGATGTGCGCAGCGGTGTAGCGCAGCGCACCCAAGGTGCCGAGAACGGCCAGCAGCAACACCAGCCAGGCATGCCGAACCGAAAAACCGACAAGGGTGGCAGTGGCCCGGCCGGGCAATGTGCGGAGGGTGGGATTCATCAGGCTCAAGGGAGGGATGACGGGCTTCATGCCGGATGCGAGACTGGCAAGGATACGCAAAAGAGCCGCCCATTTCAGCCGCAGAGCGCAGGGCGCCGCGTGATGGGCGGGGTCTGGTCGGGTTGGGAACACGGAGACACACCCCATGATCAATGCCGCCGCCGGTAATCACACACGCCTGTTTGGCGTGTGTCTGCTGGCCACCGACAAGAGCCACACACCGACCTTGCTCGCGCAGGCGGTAGAGGCACGTGGGCTGGACATGCTGTTCCTGCCCGAGAACAGCCATATCCCGGTCAAGCGTGACAAGGAATGGCCCTATGCCGAAGCCTTGCTCGATCCCCTCTCGCGACTGTACGACCCCTTCGTTGCCTTGAGCGCGGCCGCCGCCGTCACCCGTCGTCTGCTGCTCGGCTTCGGGGTTTGCCTGATGACCCATCGCGATCCCATCAACACGGCGAAGGCTGTGGCCTCGCTCGACCTGCTCTCGGAGGGGCGCGTCATTCTGGGCGTGGCGGGGGGTGCGTTGGATGAGGCGATGCGCAACCACGGCTCACCGTTCAAGCAGCGCTGGCAGATCGTGCGTGAGCGCACCCTCGCGATGCGGGCCATCTGGCGCGACGACCCCGCCGAATATCACGGAGAATTCGTCAACTTCGAACCCCTGCGATCCTTCCCCAAGCCCGTGCAGCCTGGTGGGCCGCCCGTGTGGATAGGCTCCAACTCCAAACAGGTGCCCGCGCGCGTGGCGGATTATGCGGATGGATGGATCGTCTACAACGGCCGTTATCCCGGCGATGCCGTCAGTGATTTGCGGGATGCATGCGACCGGCGCGGTCGCGCCTTCGAAGACCTGACACTCACCCTGATGGATGCCCCCTGGGATGCCGCAGAGTGTGAGGGCTTCCTGGAACGCGGCTATTCCAAGCTCATCTTCCTGGTGTCGCCCGGGGTGGGAGATATCGACGTGGCGCTGGACCGCATCGCCGCGGTCGTGGCCCGCCTGCGTCGCGTCAGCTGAGGCTCAGGGAACCGCGGGTGCGAGCGCGATGCCCTCATGCAGGCAGCCGAGCCCGCGCGGCACGCGTTGCAGCAGATTTTCTTCGAAGTGTCGGAGTTCGAAGCCGGCCGTCGAGATCATTTCGTCCGTGGCGGGTAGTGGTTGTTGCGCGCCGTTGAGAAAACGATGCAGTAATGACCAGCGCAGCTGTTGTCGGGCAATGGCCGGATCTGCGCTCAGGCCATGTTCGATGAACAGGAGCCGTCCACCTGGCCGCAGCACCCGCCGGATCTCTCTCAGCACCTCTTCTTTCAGGGCGGTCCGCGACAGCGCAAAGGTACTCACGACCGTATCGTAGGCTTCGTCCTTCACAGGCATGGCGTCCAGCCGACCCTCACGCCGGTCGACCGAGAAAGGCA
>JBDLQR010000343.1:0-2792 GCA_039800485.1 Pseudomonadota bacterium | reverse complement strand
GATCATCCGGTCGAGATGGGCCGATTCGTGCTGGGACGCTTCGAGGCTGCCGGGGCGACCCATGAGATCGCAGTCACCGGGCGGTCCGATGTCGACATGAAGCGACTCACCCGGGACCTCAGTCGCATCTGTAACACGCAGGCCCGTCTGTTCGAACCAGAGCACGGACACGCCCCCTTTACACGCTATCTGTTCCTGACGATGGCAGTGGGTGACGGGTATGGTGGACTCGAACACCGGGATAGCACCGCCTTGCTCTGTCACCGCCATGACCTGCCCCACAGCGGGCTGAACGCGCCGAGCGACGGCTACAAGACTTTCCTCGGATTGGCCAGCCATGAGTACTTTCATGCATGGCATGTCAAGCGGATCAAACCAGCAGCATTCGTACCCTACGACCTCTGGAGGGAAACCCACACCCGGCTGCTCTGGATCTTCGAGGGATTCACCTCCTACTACGACGATCTCATGCTCGTTCGTGCGGGAGTCATCACTGCTCAGGACTACCTGGCCCTGCTGGGCCGGACCATCTCGATGGTGTTGCGTGGACCGGGTCGCTTGCGGCAGAGCGTCTCAGAGTCGAGTTTTGATGCCTGGACCAAGTATTACCGGCAGGATGAGAACTCACCGAACAGCATCGTCAGCTACTACGCCAAGGGCGCGCTGGTCGCACTGGCCCTCGATCTCGAGATCCGCGCCCGCACTCAAGGCGAAAAGTCCCTCGATGATGTCATGCGCCTCATGTGGACGCGCTTTGGAAGGACGTTTTATCGCAGCACCGGAGGGCCAGGCACACAGCTCGGTCTGCCTGAGGATGGATTCGCACCCTTGCTGCAGGAGGCCACGGGGCTGGACCTGCGGCGCGAGCTCCGCGCCTGGGTGGACGGAACCGCGGATATTCCATTGGCCCGCCTGATTGCGCCGCTGGGCATCGATCTCAGCCTGACGACGGCTGAGCCTGGCCCGGTCATGGGTGTCCGTTGGAGTGCGGCTGGCCAGGACCTGCGAATCGCCACGGCACTGAGTGATGGCGCCGCGCATCGGGCCGGCCTATCAGCCGGCGACGTGGTGGTGGCGGTCGATGGTCTGCGCATCACCTCCGAGGCTGGACTGAAAGCGATCCTGACCCGACGACGCGCGGGCCAACGGGTGCAAGTGCATGCGTTTCGTCGAGATGAGCTCATGAGCTTCGAGCTGGCGCTTCAGGCGGCGCCACAGACCGAGGCCAAGCTCGTGGTAGGCACGTCGGCAAAGGCGAAGTCGGCCTTGGCCGTCCGCCTGCGGGAAGGCTGGTGGGGCGATCAGCGAGCAAACAAGGACGCGAGCGCCTGACCTGGGTCTGGGGCACGCATGAAGGCCTCGCCCACCAGGAAGGCATTCACCCCGGCCTCACGCATCAGTGACACATCCGCCGACGACAGGATGCCGCTCTCGGTCACGACCAATCGGTCAGACGGAATGCGGGACAGCTGACTCAACGTCGTCTGCAGGCTGACCTCAAAGGTCCGCAGATCGCGGTTGTTGATCCCGATCAGAGGGGTGCTCAGACGCAAGGCCCGATCGAGTTCGGCGGCGTCATGGACCTCCACCAGAACGTCCATGCGCAACTCGTGCGCGCAAGCCTCGAGTTCTGCCAGTTGCGCATCGCTCAGCGCAGCCACGATCAGCAGCACGCAATCAGCGCCCCAGGCTCTCGCCTGCAGCACCTGGTAGGGGTCGTAGAGAAAGTCCTTGCGCAAGACCGGCAGCCCACAGGCCGCACGCGCCTGTTGAAGGAAGTCCGGGTGCCCCTGAAAAAAGGACTCATCGGTGAGCACGGACAGGCAGGCTGCGCCGCCGCGCTCGTAGGCGGCCGCAATATCTGCAGGCGCGAAATGCTCTCGCAAGACCCCCTTGCTCGGACTGGCCTTCTTGACCTCGGCAATCACTGCGCTGTGTCCGGCGGCAATCTTCTTGCGCAGGGCCGCCTCAAACCCGCGGGGAAGCGCCTGCGAACCGGCTTGCAGACTAGCCCGCACCTGCTCCTGCAGGCGGCTCTCTGGCAGCAGCGCACGCGCGGTGTCGACCTCGGTCGCCTTGACCGCCATGATGCGTTGGAGGATGTCGGACATCTCAGACTCCCGCGAGGCGACGGGTACAGCCAATAAACTCCTCGAGCTTGGCCCGCGCCGCGCCGCTGGCCAACATCTCGCGCGCAATCAGAATGCCTGCACCGATGGAGTCGCAGAGGTTGGCCGCATACAGGGCCGCCCCCGCATTGAAGGCCACAATCTCGCGTGCCGGCCCCGCCCGGTTATCGAGCACCTCGCGCAACATGGCGCAAGACTGCGTGGCGTCCTCAACCACCAACCCCCGGCTCGACACCATCGCCAGCCCATAGTCTTCAGGATGGATTTCGTACTCGCGCACTTCGCCGTTGCGAAGTTCACCCACCAGCGTGGCCGCTCCGAGCGAGATCTCGTCCATGCCGTCCTTGCCATGCACCACCAGCACATGGTCGGCGCCCAGGCGCTGCATGACGCGGACCTGGATGCCCACCAGATCCGGATGGAATACGCCCATCAGGGTATTGGGGGCGTTTGCGGGATTGGTGAGCGGCCCCAGGATGTTGAAGATGGTTCGCACGCCGAGTTCACGACGCACCGGGGCAACGTTCTTCATGGCGGGATGGTGGTTCGGGGCGAACATGAAGCCGATCCCACATTCCTCAAGACACTGCGCCACCTGCTGAGGATTGAGATCGATCCGCGCGCCCAGCGCCTCCAGCACATCCGCAGCCCCGGAGCGTGAAG